>DASYQW010000372.1 GCA_036005065.1 Candidatus Methylomirabilota bacterium
CGGTCCCGGCCAGGGTGGTCGAGTGACGATCGACGAGCGCGACCTGGATCGTGCCGAGGCGATGCCGATCGAAGCGCTTCAGGCGTGGATCCCGTCGCTCGTCGGCCTGCTCGAGGCGCCGGACCAGCGCCTGCGTCTCAAGGCCGTGCGGGCCCTGGCCCGCGTCGTCTCCGATCCGCGGGCCGCCGACGCGATGGTCCGGGCGCTGGCCGACCCGTTCTCTCTGGTCCGCTGGGAGGCCGCCAAGGGCGCCCGGGTCCGTGACCCGAAGGTGATCGGCGCGCTCGCCCGGGCCCTCGATGACCCGGACTCGGGGGTTCGCGTGTTCGCGGCCGAGTCGCTCGGCCAGATCGGCGGGGCGCACGCCGTCGAGCCGCTCGCCGCGGCTCTCCGGCACCCCGATGCCGATACGCGCCGCGCGGCCGCCCGGGCGCTCGGCTGGACCCGCACCCCGGCCGCTGCGGAGCCCCTCCTCGCCGCGCTCGGCGACCCGGCGCCGCCCGTGCGCGCCGCGGCGGCGACCGCCCTCGGGGTCGTCGGGGATCGGCGCGTCCTCTCGGCCCTCGAGCGCCTCGCATTCGAGGACTACGCGATCGTGGAGGAGGACCAGTGGGCGAACTGGACCGTCACGGTCTCGGACGCCGCCGCGTCGGCGGCGGGAGACGTCCGCGAGCGAGTTGGGATCGAGCCCGAGGACATCGCCCGCCTCGTCGAGGCGTTGCGAATGCGCGATCCGTACCACGATGCCATCGTCGTCGGCAGGCCCGTGCAGGCAGTGAACGTACTCGTGGCGCTGGGCGAGCGCGCCGTCGAGCCGCTTCTCGCGGCCCTCCGCGACCCGAAGGCCGGCCTCCGCGCCAATGCGGCCCTCATCCTCGGACGGATCCGCGATGCGCGGGCCATCGAGCCGCTCATCGCCGCGCTCGCCGACCCCGAGCCGGTGGTCCGGACCCAGGCGGTCTGGGCGCTGAGGGACCTCGGGGACCCCCGGGCCGCCCCGCCTCTGGTCGCGGCACTTCGCGACGAGGCCGACGAGGCGCGCTCGGCGGCGAGGTACGCGCTCGAGAAGATGGGGGAGGCGGCCATCGAGCCGCTCCTGACGGCGGCTGACGAGCCGGGGTGCCGAGCCGAGGTGTTCGACGTCCTCGCGGTCGTGGGCGATGAGCGCGCCCTCGCCCGGCTCGACGCGCGCGACACCGAGGCGGCGCGCCAGGCCGCCGGCGCGATTCGACGGCGGCGCGGCGGCGGGGCCTGAGAGCAGATGGAGCCGGCGTGGGACATGACGGAGACTCCGGCATGGTACCGGCCAACCGCCCCGCGGCTGGGCCGCACGGGCTAACCGGGAGGTGCGGGTGCCGACCGAGTTCGACATCCGGCTGTGGGACTCCGAGGGACGGCCCCTGGCGGACTGGTTCGAGGCGCTCGTCGGCGTCGCCGAGGCCTGGACGCCGGCGAGCGGGCGATGGCAGGGCCTGCGGGTCGAGGACGCGCGCCTGAAGGAGGTTGCCCGACACCGCGAAGAGATGTCCGCCGGCGAGCTGCGCCGCCGCGCCGGCGAGCTGGCGGCGCCGGGGACGCGTCGGCTGACGACTGGCGTGGGCGTGCGGTGCTGGCGCTTCCGGGACGGCGCGCCGATCGAGGGCTGGGGCCGGTTGGGACTCGTGGCCTGGGACCGCGCCTGGATCGCGGGGTCGGGGCGCGACCTGCGCCTGGAAGGAGACGGCACGCTGTGGATCCAGGACGTGCGGCCGTACTGCGCCACGCTCGGCGACGAGCCCGAGGCGGCGGTGTGCAACGCCCGTGTCGAGGACAACCTCGAGCAGCTGACGGCGCTGCTCCACGCAGTGATCCGCCGGCTCCGGCCGCGGGCGATCAAGGTCTACTCGGGGGCCGGCGACGCCGTGCCGTTCAACGCTCACCTGCTGGGCTTTGCCGGGCCCGAGGTGGCCGTCGAGGATGTGCGCTTCCTCGAGGAACTGTGGCGAGGCGGGCACCCGCGCTACAACATCCCGCCGGTCGCGACGTCCGCCGGGAGCGCCCAGCTCCTCCACCTCTGGCGCTCGGCCGACCAGCGGGCGCGCCTCCACCAGCGGCTCGGCGCCGCGATTGCCCAGGCCGAGCGCGTCACCGAGCGGATCGTCATCGACCTCCTGGCCTCCGGGCGCCTCGACACCTGGGAGACCGAGCCGGGCTGGCTGGTGCTCGACTACCCGCACCCGTTCAACGCGTTCCTGGACCGCTTCTATCTCGAGCTGCTCGAGGCCGCCGCGCCGTCACCCGACGCCTGACATCCGCCCGATGGCACGCTCGGACCGACGCGCGGCATCTCACTGTCGAGCTCGTCCGACAACTCGGTCGCGCGGTTCGGTGAGCAGTCGGGTCTCTATCTCGGCTCCGAGCCGGACGTGGAGCCGCCCGGTCCGATGCCCATGGCGGTGGGCGGAAGGCCCATGAGCCACGACGCCAGGAGGACCTGGGTCGCGTCGGGCAAACGGTACTGCGCGCGGTCGACCGGGTCTCTGGTGTCGAGCGCCTGATGCCGCCCGGCGGGCACGGGTCCGCAGGCGGCTCGGTCGGGGCCGTCACAATAGAGGAAGCCGAACGGCGGGGCCTCGAGCGTTCGTTCCTCGCCGCGCGCCGCGACGTGCAGCACGAGAACGGGCGCGCGGAGGAGTCCGTCAAAGCTCCGGAGCTCGCGCCGGGCGACCGGCTCGTACTCCGTGACGGGCACGTTCCGCCGGAGTGGCAGCCAGTAGCGCCCCACCCAGCGCGTCTCGGTCTCCGTCCTGACGCGGGCGCGCAGTCCCTGGGGGACGAGCACGGCGTGGTCTCGCCGGACGCGCCAGTACTCGCGTTCCTCGACCGTGAAAGCGATCCGCAGTTCGTTCCCACCGCCGACGCGATGGCCCAGGGTCCCCACGAGGTATCGCACGGCTGACTCCACGGCGGGCGCCAGGGAGGCATTGACAGCGGAGGCCGCCTCGACGCGCACGCCCACGGGACCCCCGGTCCCCGCCGGACCCAGCAGGGTGGCGAGGGCGCTGCGGGCGGCGAGGACAGCCTCGAGCGGCCCGCCGAGGAGAGCCAGCCGCTCGCGCCAGGCGCGCAGCACCGCCTCGGCCTCGTCGGCGGTGAGCAACCCGGGATGCACGCCCGCCAGGAGAACGAGCGTGCGGTGCTCGTCGCCGGCGAGGGAGCGGGCATCGTCCCCGGCGGCGCGGAGGCCGGCGCGGGCCACCTCCTCGGGGATCAGGCCCATGCGCCGCGTCCCGGCCGGCGTGGCGGCGAGGCGCGACCTCCAGGCCTCGTTCCACCACCGCGGAGGACTGGCCTCGTCGCGAAGGACGCCGAGCAACAGGCGCCGGCCGTAGCGGGGGTCGCCGACGATCGCGGCCGGCGCGCGCCCCTGCACCCGCAGGGCCACCCACGCGACGGTCTCGTCGGCCCAGGGGTCGTCGAGCAGGCCGGCGACATCGAGACGTGGGAGCAGGCGAGGGCCGAGGTCCACGCTGGTCCAGTCCGACGACGAGGCGGCGCCCAGGCGGCCCCCGGTGACGTGGTCGAGAGACCGCACCTCGCGCCGTACCGCGGGGACGAAGCCCACCAGCACGATGCCCGCCAGCACCGCGCTCGCGGTCGCGCCGCCGAGGAGCGCCACGCCGTCAGCGCGCTTCCATCGCCGGCCGACAGCCAGCAGAGTGAGGGCGAAGACGGCCAGACCGATGGCCCACCATTCGACGCGTCCCGTGCGCACGAGATCGCCGAGACGGGCCACGAACGCGACGAGCGCGGTGGCGGCGAGGACGAGGGCCAGGAGTCGCGTGGCCAGAGCGGTCACGGTCGGCCCGCTCGGGCGCCGGCCCAGGCCTGACGCGCGGCCCACGGCAAGAAGCTAAGAGCGGCGTTCGTCATCCAGCTTGTCGAGCTCCTCGGACAGCTCGGTCGCGCGGTCCAGCGAGCAGCTCATGCAGATCGACAGGCTCCACTCCTGCGTGTTGGCGGCGGCCCACTTCCCGCACCGGTCGCAGAAGTACTGTCCGACGACGATGTCCTCGACGGGAGCCCCCACCCCTTCCCGGATCCGCCGCTCGAGCTCGTTCCGCGCGATCGATGCCCGGGGCTCGCCCGGCTTCGGCGGCGGCACCGGCTCGCACACGTCCAGGCGCAGCTCTCCACTCGTCACGTCGAGCACGAACGGGCGGATCCGGCCCTGGGTCTTGACGCTCCCGGTCACGTTCATAAAGTGTTACCGAGCGCACGCGGGCAGACGAGGCCCAGCCCCTCGCGTGCTCACGGGATCCTCGACGCTTCGTAGCGTGCGCGGTTGCGGACCCGTTCGTCAGCGTGGCGCTCGGCGGCTTCCTGCAGCGCCGCCCTCGCCTCCGCCCCGCCGGTGGCGCCGAGCGCGGCGCACAGCTCGACCGCCACGCCCGCGTCCTTCTCGGCGCGCAACGCGGCGGCCAGCGCCGGGGCCGTCGCGGGATCCCGCAGCTTCGCGAGCGCCTGCGCCGCGGCCTTACGGAGGTCGGCCCAGCCGTCCTGCAACAGCGGGGCGATGACACCGGCGGCGCGCGGGTCGCGGCTGGCGGCGAGGTCCTCGACCACCTGCACGCGGGAAGGGTCCGGGGTCGCGAGCCGCCGCAGGAGGTCGTCGGCCCCGCTCGCGGCCGCCGCCAGCCTCGCGATCGGCGTGCGGGTGAAGGTCGCCTTCCCTCCGGGCGGCGCCCTCACCTCCAGACGCTGCACCATCATGGAAGGCGGCGCCGCGTAGAACGCCGTGAACCTCACGCCGCCGTCGGCGGTCCGCTCCGCGGCCGGGGCCGTGATCACAGCCCGCTCGGCGTCGGTGAGTCGGGGCAGGGCCGCGCCCGGCTCGACGAGCTGGATCATCCCATCACCCGCGGACCCCGCGAGGCTCATCGCGACGGCGCGGGGGTCCGCCGCCACGAGCAGGGTGGCCCAGTCGCCGCTGCCGTCCATCATCGCCAGACTGTCGGGGGTCGCGTACCCGCCGGGACGGCCATCGACCGTGTAGTAGCGCCACGGCCCGACGGCCCACGCCGGGACCTCCACCGCCCTGCGCCCTCTCGCCGCCTGCGCGACCTTCGCATCCGGCGTCAGGGCCTCGCCCTGTCCGTCCGTCGCCCCGGGCCCGAGGCACGCCGCCGCCGACAGCACGATCCAGGGCCAGAGCCGGCGAACCTCATGTCGGAAGCGGCGGCAGGCGAGACTCCCGCTGAAGCTCAGCATGGCCGCCGCCTCACCTCCAGGTCGCCTCGACCCAATTCTGGTCCATCGCCAGGTACTGGCGGAGCTGCTCCTCCGTGTAGAACTCCTCCAGCCCACCCGACCCGGCCATCACGTCGTACGAGATCCAGGTGCAGCTCCGCCGGAACCGCCCGTCCGGGAGCTGCTCGAACACCTCGCTGATGACGGAGTCGGGTCCATTCTCTTGCGTCACCAGCTGCCCTCCCTGCTTGAGTCGGTCGATCGTCCTGTCCACATCCGAAGGGCTCATCCGTCCTCCCCGAGGCGTGATCTCACTCGCGCTCTGCGCGCGGACGTCGGAGGAACAACGCACCTGGAGTGGCCGTGGGTAGTGGCCCTTTCCCAGTGTCCCGCCAGCATAGACCACCCAGGGCACGTCATGCCAGCTGGCGTATCCTGAATGTCAACCAAAGGAGCCCGGCCGACGGACCGAGCGCTCGGGGCGATGCGAGCCGCAGCCCGTGTGAAGCGTTTGACCAAGGCTGCGCGTGGCGGTATGCTCCCGGACACGCGTCGAACTGCCGGCGGGGCGGGCTTCATGGCACCAGCGCGGTCCGGGAGACGCAGGGTCGCTAACCGTCAAGGGGGCCGCGATGTTCGGGAAGTCTTCCCTCGAAAAGGGCGAGGCCTGCTACCGGAAGGGTCAGTACGACGACGCCCTGAAGTTCCTGACTGACGCCCTGGACGAGAAGAGCGGGGACCGGACGCGCTGCCAGTACTTCCTGGGACTCACCTGGTTCGAGAAGGGCGACTACGACAAAGCCATCGAGAACCTGAAGGGGGCCTTGGAGCTGGCGCCGGACCGGCCGGTCGTCCCGCAAGACCCCGCCGGCGCGCAGTACACGCTGGCCCGGGCCTTCTATCGAAAAAACGACTATGCCTCGGCCGCCATGTGGGCCGAGCAGGGCCTCCGCAAGGACCCCCGGAGCCCCCGGCTGCACAACCTCCTGGGAATTGCCCGGCTCTCGCTCGGGAATCACGAGGAGGCGGTCACGTGCTGCGACCGCGCCCTCGAGCTCGACCCCACCCACCAGGCATACCCGGACACGCCCGGGGTGATCCACGACAACAAGGCGAGCGCGCTCATCGGGCTCAAGAGATACCGGGAGGCCCTGGCTGCAGTCGACGAGGCGATCCGGCTGGAACCCCGGAACGGCAAGTACTACAACCGACGAGGACTCATCTTCGGCGACCATCTCAAAGACTACGAGGAAGGCATCAAGAACATCAAGAAGGCGATCGATCTGGATCCCGGCAACCGGGACGGCGTCTACTACTACAACATCGCCTTTTTCCTGACCCAGCAGAAGCGATACGAAGAGGCCTCCGTGTTCATCCAGAAGGCCCTGTCCCTCAACGCCCAGGACCAGAGCTTCGTCAACCTGCAGAAGACCATCGCCCAGAACGTCAAGGCGGACGCCGAGCTCTCCATGCTCACCCCCCGCTTCACCTTCGCCGACGTGGGTGGGATGAAGGAGCTCAAAGCGGAGATCCGGCGCGTGATGAACGTCGTCCTGGTGGAAAAGGAGAAGGCCAGGAAGTACAAGATCGAGAAGAACGGGATTCTGCTCTACGGCCCGCCGGGCTGCGGCAAGACGTTCCTGGCCGAGGCGATCGCCGGCGAGTTCAAGCTGAGCTTCCTGCGGGTCAGTGTCTCCGCCATCGTCTCCAAGTGGATCGGAGAGAGCGCCCAGAACATCGGTAAGGTGTTCCAGGACGCGATCGTGCATGCGCCCTGCCTCATCTTCTTCGACGAGTTCGAAGCCATCGCCTCGCGCCGCGGCGAGGTGGCGATGCACATCGAGGACCAGCGGACGGTGGATGCCTTCTTGCAGGAGCTGGACAAGTACCGGCGGATCCCGGGGATCATCGTCGGCGCCGCCACGAACAACCTGGACGCGCTGGACAAGGCGGTGATCCGGGAAGGCCGGTTCGACTACAAGATCAAGATCTACAAGCCGGACTTCGAGGCCAGGCTGGAGGTCTTCAAGGCCAAGCTCCGGAACCGTCCGATCGCGGAAGACATCGATTACTTCGCCCTCGCCAACGGAACCGAGGGCTTCGCCACCGCCAGAATCGCCGATGTCATCAACAACGCCGCCCTGGCCGCCCTGGAGGCCGATGCCCCGATCTCCAGCGGGCACCTGCAGCGGGCGCTGCAGGCGGAAGTCGGCAAGGAGCGGTTCGAGGGCAAGCGGAAAACGTGGGACGACCTGATCCTGGACGAGCGAACGAAGGAGAAGCTCCGGTTCATCGAGAACATCATCGAGCATCCCGAGGAGGCGCGCGCCCTGGGGGTCGAGCCGCCGTCGGGGCTCCTGCTCTGCGGCCCCCCGGGAACGGGGAAGACCACCGTGGCCCGGGTGCTGGCGTCGGAAGTGAACGCCTCCTTCTACCTGGTGACCCCGGCCGACGTCCTGTCGAAATGGGTGGGAGAATCGGAGCAGCGGGTGAGGGACCTCTTCGAGAAGGCCAGGGAAAACCGCCCGAGCATCGTCTTCGTGGACGAGATCGACGCCCTGCTGTCCCGGCGGGACGACGGAGGCGGCGGGCAGTGGCGGAACATGGTAGTGAACGCCTTCCTGATGGAGATGGATGGGCTGTCGAGCGCGCCCGGGGTCTTCGTGGTCGGCGCCACCAACCGGCCCGATCTGCTGGACGAGGCGATCCTACGCCCGGGGAGACTGTCGGAGCGAATCGAGATTCCGCTGCCCTCGGCGGAGCAGCGGCGGGAGCTGCTCCGCCTGTTCACGAAGAAGATGAAGCTCGGCGAGGACGTGGATTTCGGCGTGCTGGCGGGCGAAACGGAGGGCTTCTCCGGCGCAGAGATCGAAGGCCTCTGCAACAACGCCGGCCGGGACGCGCTGATCCGGGTGCTGGAGAGCAAGGCGGCGCCGGCCGTGGTGTCGGCCGACTTCGTGAAGGCCCTCACGGAGCGACGAGAGGGCAAGAAACAACAGGACAAGCCGATCGGCTTCATCACGAAGTCGTGAGACGGCCCGGGACGGTCGCGTACGCCCCGCGTCGTCCTCGGTCGTCGGCGGGCCTCAACCGTATGCGGCATACGCCTCGGCCCGGTTCCATCGCGATCCCATCGAACGTGGCGCCGGGATCGATCTCGACACTCATGAGACGGTCTCCAGGTCGACGACGGGCAGTGATCCGGCGCAGCAGACGAGTGACCTTGGACTCTCCGGCCGGGTAGGATTCTCCAGTCTTCAGTCTTCGTCCCTCTGAGCGCCCGCCAGCATACTCCACTCCACGCGCAGCGCACCAGCGGGCTCTTGACACCGCGCGGACGGCGGGAAAGGATAGACGTCCTGTGGGCTCGGACCGAGCCCAGGAGGTCACCACGACGATGGCGTCCCGGCAGTTGCGCAGCGAGCTCTGGTTCGGCGGGAACGACCTGAACGGCTTCGTCCACCGCGCGTGGCTGAAGGCGGAAGGGTTCACCGACGACACCTTCCGGGGCCGGCCGGTGATCGGCATCGCCAACTCCTGGAGCGAGGCGACCAACTGCAACAGCCACCTGCGCACGGTCGCCGAGCACGTCAAGCGCGGGGTGTGGCGGGCCGGCGGCTTTCCCCTGGAGTTCCCCGTGATCTCGCTGAGCGAGCCGCTCATGAAGCCCACGACCATGCTCTTCCGGAACCTCATGGCCATGGACGTGGAGGAGTGCATCCGGGCGCTCCCCTTCGACGGCGTCGTCCTCCTCTCGGGCTGCGACAAGACGACTCCCGCCATGCTCATGGGTGCCGCCAGCGCCGACGTACCCGCCATCATGGTGACCGGGGGCCCCATGCTGCGGGGCATGTACGGCACCGAGGCCCTGGGGTCCGGCACCGACGTCTGGCGCTATTGGGACGAGTTCCGGGCGGGGCGCATCGGCGAGGAGGCGTGGTGCGAGATGGAGAACTGCATCTCGCGCTCGAGCGGGCATTGCATGGTCATGGGGACGGCCTCGACGATGGCCTCCATGGCCGAGGCGCTCGGCATGACCCTTCCCGGGAACGCGGCCATCCCCGCCGCCGACGCGCGGCGTCTGGCGCTGGCCGAGGCCAGCGGCAAGCGGATCGTCGAGCTGGTGGCCGAGGACCTCCGGCCCAGCCGGATCCTGACGCGTGCGGCCTTCGAGAACGCCATCCGGGTGGACATGGCCATCGGCGGCAGCACCAACGCGATCGTCCATCTGGCGGCGATCGCCGGGCGCGTCGGCGTGCCGCTCCCGCTCTCGCTCTTCGACAGGATGTCCCGCGAGACCCCGTTCATCGCGAACGTCCGGCCTTCGGGCACGTACCTGATGGAGGATTTCTTTTACGCCGGCGGGCTGCCGGCCGTCCTCCACGAGCTGGCCCCGCTGCTCCACGCCGATGCGGTGACGGTCACCGGCCGGGGGATCGTCGAGAACGTCCGGACGGCGTCGGTCCGAAACCGCGACGTCATCGTCCCGCTCGACCGGCCGCTCGGGAAGGAGGGCGGCACCGTCATCCTCTACGGCAACCTCTGCCCCGACGGCGCCGTGCTCAAGCAGACGGCGGCCTCCCCGCACCTCCTGCAGCATCGCGGGCGAGCGGTCGTGTTCGCATCGAAGCACGACCTGATGGCCCGGATCGAGGATCCCGCCCTCCCGGTCGACGAGGCCTCGGTGCTCGTCCAGAAGCTCGGCGGGCCGAAGGGCGCGCCGGGGATGCCCGAGTGGGGGCAGCTCCCGATCCCTTCGGGCCTCCTCCGTCGCGGCGTCAAGGACATGGTGCGGATCTCGGACGCGCGGATGAGCGGCACCTCCTACGGGACCTGCGTGCTCCACGTCTCTCCGGAGTCCGCGGTCGGCGGGCCGCTGGCGCTGGTCCAGGACGGGGACGAGATCGAGCTGGACGTCCCGAACCGTCGGCTCACGCTCCACGTTCCGGACGACGAGCTCGGGCGCCGCCGCG
Organism: Candidatus Methylomirabilota bacterium; assembly: GCA_036005065.1. Lineage (NCBI taxonomy): Bacteria > Methylomirabilota (SeqCode) > Candidatus Methylomirabilota bacterium. Next base: position 10,203 of record DASYQW010000372.1, read on the forward strand.
CCCGGTGGACGCCCCCACGCCCGGCCTTCACGCGAGGCTACGGGAAGCTCTACCTCGACCACGTGCTCCAGGCGCACGAGGGCGCCGATTTCGACTTCCTCCGCGGCGGACCCGGACAGGATCTGGAGCCATACCGGCCGACGAGCCATTGACCGGCGAAGAGGAGACCATCCCATGCCGACGCCCCCGCACGGCCGCGCGTACCGTCCGACCATCATGGGGACCCGCGGTTGCGTCGCGGCCGCCCATCCGCTGGCCGCCATGGCCGGCATCCAGCTCCTGCTCGACGGCGGGACCGCCGTGGACGCGGCGTGCGCGACCTCGCTGGCCCTCCACGTCGTGGAGCCGTACATGTCGGGACCCGGCGGCGTCGCGACGATCCTCCTCTCCCGGCGCGGGATGCGCGAGGCCCTCGTCTCGACGGGTCGGGCCCCGGCGGCGGCGGACGCCGCCGCGGTGACGGCGGCCGACCTCAAGGGCGGGCCCCGCTCGATCGCCGTGCCGGGGCTCCCGGCGGCGATCCTCGCCCTGCACGAGCGCTACGGCACGCTCCCGCGGGGCGCCGTGTTCGCCCCGGCCATCCGGCTCGCCGAGGACGGATTCCCGCTCACCGGGAAGAACTGCGCGTTCTTCCAGACGGGCCGGGAACAGCTCGCCTACTCGGCCGAGGCCGAGCGGACCTTCCTCCCCGGCGGGCGCCTGCCCCGCCCCGGGACCATCCTCGTGCAGAAGGAGCTCGGGGGAACCCTTCGCCAGCTGGCCGAGGGCGGCGCCGAGGCCTTCTATCGCGGCCCGCTGGCCCGGGCGATGGCGCGGGCGGTCGAGGAGCGGGGCGGCTGGCTCACCGAGGCCGACCTCGCGGGCTACGCGCCCATGTGGGGCACGCCGGTCGTCGCCGCGTTCCGGGGCCACGAGGTCCTGGTGCCGCCGCCGCCGACCAACGCGCTACAGCTCTTGCAGACGCTTCAGCTCCTCGAGGGCTTCGACCTCCGCGACTTCGGCCACAACTCGGTCGAGTATCTCCACCACTTCATCGAGGCGGTGAAGCTCGCCTCGGCCGACCGCGTGGCTCACGGCACGACCCGGGGGGTGCTCCCGATCGCGGGGCTCCTCTCGCCGCGGTACGCGGCCGAGCGCCGCCGGCTCATCGATCCCGCGCGGGCCGGGGTCAGCGGCGGCGAGCGGTTCAGCTCCGAGCGACTGCCGGGCGAGATCCTGCCCGGCCACCCGGCCGACTTCACGAAGGAGCACACCACGCACTTCGCGGTGGCCGATGCCGACGGCACCGTGGTGACCGTGACCCAGACCCTGGGGAGCGTCTTCGGGTCGGGCGTGATGGTGCCGGGGACCGGGATGCTCCTCAACGACTCGCTCTACTGGACGGATCTGGACCCGGCCAGCCCGGCGCTCCTGCGCGGCGGGGCGACGCTCGAGACCCGGATGTCGCCGACCCAGGTCTTCCGGGATGACACCTTCCGACTCTCGATCGGCACCCCCGGTTCGTTCGGCATCCTTCAGACCACGCCGCAGATGCTCCTCAACGTCGTGGAGTTCGGCATGACCATCCAGGAGGCGATCGAGGCGCCCCGCGTCCGCGTCTATCGCGACCGCCTGGTCGACGTCGAGGGACGCATCCCGCCGGAGACGCGGGAGGGCCTGGCCGGGCGCGGTCACCAGGTCAACGTCATCGAGGACTGGTCGTGGGTGGTGGGCGGTGGCCAGGGAATCGTGCGCGACCCGGAATCGGGCGCGCTCCAGGGCGGCGCCGACCCGCGACGGGACGGCTACGCCCTGGCGATCTGAGGGGCTCGAAAGGACGGCGTATGCCCCCGCATGGCCTCGCGCACCGGCCCGCCGTGGGCGGAACCCGCGGCGTGGTGACCTCCGCCCACGTCCTCGCCTCGATGGCGGGCCTGGAGATGCTGCTCCAGGGCGGCAACGCCGTGGATGCCGCAGTCGCGACGGCGGCCGCGCTGAACGTCGTCGAGCCGTACATGTCGAGCCTGGCCGGCTGCGGCGTGATGCTGATCTCCTCCGCTCGGGGCCGGGAGCGCGTGGCCCTCGACTACACGGGCCTCACGCCTCGGGCCGCCGATCCGACGCGTGTCCGGGCCGAGGAGCTGAAGGTGGGGCCGAAGGCGATCGTGACCCCGGGAAACCTGGGGGGCTGGCTGGCCGCCCTCGAGCGCTTCGGCTCGATGCCGCGGGCGCGCGTCTTGGCCCCGGCCATCCGGCTCGCCGAGGACGGCTTCCCGCTGAGCCTGAAGAACTGCGAGTTCTTCCAGAAAGGCGAGGCCCAGCTGGCGGGCTCCGCCGAGGGCCGGCGGCTGATTCTCGGCAACGGCGCGCCACGCCCGGGCGCGCGCTTCGTCCAGGCGGACCTGGGTCGCACCCTCCGTGACATCGCGGAGGGCGGGGCCGAGGTCCTCTACGCGGGTCCCCTCGGTCGGGCGATCGTCAAGGCCGTCCAGGACGCAGGCGGCTGGCTCAGCGAGGCGGACCTGGCCGCCTGCCGGCCGAGCTGGCAGCCGCCGATCGCGGGGCACTTCCGCGGCATGGAGCTCCTGATCCCGCCACCCCCCTGCTCGGGCTGGCAGCTCCTCGAGACGCTTCACGTCCTCGAAGGCGTCGACTTGAAGGCCCTCGGGCACAACTCGGGCCAGTACCTCCACCTCTTCGTGGAGGCGGTGAAGCTCGCCTCGGCGGATCGGGTGGCCTACGCCCACCCGCCGAAACCGGCCGACGTGCCGATCGCCGGACTCCTCTCGACGACCTACGCGGGCCGCCAGCGCGAGCGCCTCGACTGGGTGCACGCCGCCGTGAGTGGCGGAGAGCGGTGGACCCGTGAGCGGCTGCCTGACGAGATCCTGCCCGGTCACCCCGCCGACTTCCTGAAGGAGCAGACGACCCATTTCGCCGCGGCCGACCCCGATCTCACCGTCACCGTCACCCAGAGCCTGGGGAGTCCCTTCGGCTCCGGATTCGCGGCGCCCGGGACCGGGCTCTTCCTGAACAACTTCCTCTACTGGAGCGACCTCGACGCGGAGAGCCCGAACTACCTGCAGCCCGGTGAGCAGCTCGAGCTGATGATGACGCCGACCCAGGGCTTCCGGAACGGCCGGTGCATCCTCTCCATCGGAACGCCCGGCTCGTTCGGCATCCTCCAGACGACGCCCCAGATGATCCTGAACCACCTCGAGTTCGGCATGAACATCCAGGAGGCCATCGAGGCGCCCCGCGTCCGGGTCTACCGGGACCGCCTCCTGGACGTCGAATCGCGGATCCCCGAGGCCATGCGGGCCGCGCTGGCCGCCCGCGGTCACCAGGTGAACGTTCTCCACGAGCACGGCGGCTGGTCGTGGGTCGTCGGCGGCGCCCAGGGCTTGACCCGGGACCCCGAGTCCGGCGCGCTCATGGGCGGAGCCGATCCGCGGCGCGACGGCTACGCCGTGGCAATCTGAGCGCTGAGGAGCAAGCCATGACGATCGGCGACTATTCGACGACGCCCCCCGAGCCCATCGCCGACTGATGCCGGCCGAGCGCTTCGACCTCGTGGTCCTCGGGTGCGGCCCGGCCGGCGAGAAGGGCGCCGCCCAGGCGGCCTACTTCGGCAAGCGCGTGGCGGTGGTCGAGAGCCAGCCGTACCTGGGCGGGGCCGGCATCAACACCGGAACCATCCCTTCCAAGACGCTTCGGGAGACGGCCCTCTATTTCTCGGGCCTCCAGCAGCGCGGCCTTTACGGCGTCGACTACACCGTCAAGTCCGATCTCACCGTCCGGGACTTCATGTTCCGGGAGCGGGAGGTCGTGGGGGCCCTGCGCGTGAAGGCCGCCCAGAACCTGACGCGGCACCGCATCACGCTGGTCCAGGGCTTCGGCAGCTTCGAGGATCCCCACCTGATCCGCGTGCGGAGCGACGACCACCCGGACCGCCTCCTGAGCGCCGACGCCGTCCTGATCGCCACCGGCTCGCGGCCCTTCCGCGCCGGCAGCGTGCCGTTCGACGATCGGCTGGTGCTCGACAGCGACACGGTTCTCCGGATGGACCGCATCCCTCGAAGCCTGGCCGTGGTGGGCGCCGGAGTCATCGGCTGCGAGTACGCGTCGATCTTCTGCGCGCTCGGGATCGAGGTCACGCTGCTGGGGGGCCGCGACCGGCTGCTGCCCTTCCTCGACCACGAGATCTCCGACCGCCTGCGGCTCCAGATGGAGCTCCTCGGCGTCCGCATGCGACTCGGCATCATGGTGGAGCACTACGAGCCGCTGGGCGACCGCGTGCGGCTCTCCCTCTCCGATGGCGAGACCCTCGAGGCCGAGAAGGTCCTGGTCGCCGCCGGACGGCTCGGCAACACCGAGAGCCTCGACCTGCCCCGGGTGGGCATCATGCCGGACGCCCGGGGGATCCTCACGGTGAACGAGCACTACCAGACGTCGGTCCCCCACATCTACGCGGCGGGCGACGTGATCGGGTTCCCGGCCCTGGCCGCCGTCTCGATGGAGCAGGCGCGCGTTGCGATGTGCCACGCGTTCGACCTCAAGTACAAGACGCGCGTCTCGTCCCTCCTCCCCATCGCCATCTACACGATCCCCGAGGTCGGCATGGCCGGCGAGACCGAGGAGACGCTCCAGGCCAAGCACATCCCCTACTGCGTCGGCCGCGCCTTCTTCGCCGACAACGCCCGGGGGCAGATCATCGGAGAGCTGGCCGGGGAGATCAAGCTGATCTTCTCCCCGGCCGACCAGCGGCTGTTCGGGGTGCACGTCATCGGGGAGACCGCCTCGGAGCTCGTCCACGTCGGGCAGGTCTGCCTCCAGTTCGGCGGCACGCTCGACTTCTTCATCCAGGCCGTCTTCAACTACCCGACGCTGGGCGAGGCGTACAAGTACGCCGCCTACGACGGACTCGGGGCGCTGGCCCGGCAGGCGGCGGGCGAGACCTCGACGGGAACGGCCCGGACGCCGCTCGCGGATCAGCGCGGCGTCTGAGCGGCGGAGCCCCATCTCGGAGCCTGTCGGAGTATCCCGGCGCCGGACACCGAGCGCGTGGGGCATCGAGGAGTGCTCCGAGCGGCGGCTTCGCCGCCGCCACGATGGGGGGGCATCGGGGGGGTCTTCCGAGACCCCCCCGAAATGACCTAGTCGAAGGGAAGGGGCTCCTGGTCGCGCAGCGCCTGGAGGAGGTCGGGGGCCAGCTCCCCGGTGGAGACCTCGGCGACGGGTCCGCGGAGCCGGATCGAGTAGTCGGCCCGCACCTCGACCCCCAGGTGGCCGCCCGGCATGAGCAGAGTCACCGCGCCGTCGGTAAGACCGTTCCGGACGGCGGCGGCGGCGACGGCGCACGAGGACGAGCCCGAGGCCAGGGTGTAGCCCGCGCCACGCTCCCAGATCCGGATGTCGATCCGGTCGCGCCCGAGGACACGCGCGAACTGGACGTTCGTCCGGTTGGGAAAGGCGGGGTGGGTCTCGATCCGGGGCCCCCAGGCGCGGACCTCGGCCTCCTCCAGTCGGTCCGTGAACACGACGCAGTGCGGGTTCCCGACCGACACACAGGTCACCGTGAAGAACCGGTCGCCGACCTGGAGGGGAACGGCCACCACGTCCCGGTCGGGCCCGTGCATCGGGATCTCCGGTGCCCGGAACGTCGCCCGGCCCATCTCCACCGTGACCGCGCTCACACGGGCCGCGGTCAGGTGGCAGACGGCCTCGACGAGCCCGCCCGGGGTCTCGATGCGCATCGGCGTCTTCCGCACGCCACCCCGTTCCCACAGGTACTTGGCGAAGATCCGGAGGCCGTTTCCCGACTTCTCCGCCTCGCTCCCGTCGGGATTGAAGATCCGGAGCCCCGCGTCGGCGGCCGTCGGGGTCGTCCGCAGGAGGATCCCGTCCGAGCCGACGCCCCAGTTTCGGTGGCAGATCCACCGAATGGCGGCCGGCGTGAACGGGAAGTCGATCTCGGCCTCCTCCAGGACGAGGTAGTCGTTGCCGAGCCCGTGTCCCTTCGTGAAGCGGGCCACGGCGTCAGGTCCTCGGGTCGTGAGCGAGGCTCGGTTTCAAAGGGAAGGCGTCCGGGTCCCGGAGGCCGGCCAGGCCCCGCGTTCCGGCCCTAGCCCCCTCCGATCGACTAGCGCTGGTCGATCGGGACCCAGTTGGCTTGCCGCGACCCGGTGTACTCGGCGCGTGGCCGGATGAGGCGGTTGTTCCCCTGTTGCTCGAGGACGTGGGCGGTCCAGCCGCAGACGCGGGAGACGACGAAGATCGGCGTATAGAGGTCGGGATCGATTCCCATCGAGTAGTACGTCGAGGCCGAGTAGAAGTCGACGTTGGGGTTGAGGCCCTTCTGCTCCTTGACCACCCGCTCGACGATACGGGACATCTCGTACCACTTCAGCTCGCCGACCTCCCGGCCGAGCGCCTCGGAGAGCCGCCGGAGATGCGTGGCGCGCGGATCCTCGGTGTGGTAGACACGGTGGCCGAACCCCATGATCCGCTTCTTCTGGGCCAGGGCCGTCTTGATCCACGCCTCCGCTCGGTCCACCTCGCCGATGTCGAGGAGCATCCGGATCACCCCGACGTTGGCGCCACCGTGGAGCGGCCCCTTGAGGGCCCCGATCCCCGACACCACGCCGGAGTAGATGTCGGACAGGGTGGCGACCGTGACCCGCGCCGCGAAGGTCGACGCGTTCAGCTCGTGGTCGGCGTGCAGGATGAGGGCGACGTCCATCGCCTTGGCGGCCAGCGGGCTCGGTTTCTTGCCGAAGAGCATGTAGAGGAAGTTGGCCGCGAGGTTGAGCCGCGGGTTGGGCGCCACCGGCGCCTTGCCCTTGCGGAGCCGCGCCCACGCCGCCACCAGCGTGGGGACCTGGGCCTGGATTCGGATCGCCTTGCGGACATTCGCCTCCCGCGAGTTGTCGGCGGCCTCCGGATCGTACATCCCGAGGGCCGACACCGCGGTCCGCACGACGTCCATGGCGTCGGCCTTCCGCGGAAAGCCCTTGAGGAGCGCCGTCACCTTCGGGGGGAGGCGGCGCTGGCTGGTGAGGTCGCGCGTCAGGCGGTCCAGCTCGCGACGGGTCGGCAAGGTGCCGTGCCACAGGAGGTAGGCCGTCTCCTCGAAGCTCGAGTGGGCGACGAGGTCGTGGATGTCATAACCCCGATAGAGGAGCCGCCCCTGATTACCGTCGATGAAGCAGATCTCGGAGGTGGAGACGACGACGTCTTCCAGGCCGGTATTGGGAACCGTGGTCGTCATGGGGCGCTCCCGTCGTTCGAAGAGGTTGGCGAAACGCGCGCGGCCCCGCGCTGGGGGCCGCCTGTCCAGTCCTGGCGACGCTTATTCTGGCACAGGGTCCGGGCCCCCGCAAGGGCACCCCCGCCCCGGGCCGCATCGGGGGGGGTCTTCCGACACCCCCCGGAAATGACCTAGGCCGGGCGCTTCTGGGGGATGCCGTGCTTCCGCATCTTGGAGTAGAGCGTCGGCCGATGAAGCCCGAGCAGGGCGGCCGCCGCCTGCTTGTTCCAGTTCGTCGTCTCGAGCGCCTGGAGGATCGCCTGTCGCTCACGCTCCTCCAGGTTCAGCGTCGTCGGCGCCGCCGGCGTCTCCGCCGGCGCGGTCCCCGGCTGGCGGCCGCGCGTCAGGGTCTCCGGGAGGTCCCCGACGGTGATCTCGCCGCTCCGGGTGACGAGGACGGCCCGCTCGAGCGCGTGCTCGAGCTCCCGCACGTTCCCCGGCCATGAGTACCCCAGGAGGGTCTGGTACGCGTCGGCACTGATTCCGGTCACCTGCTTGCCGTGCTTCTCGGCAAAGCGGGCGAGGAAGTGCTGGGCCAGCAAGGAGAGATCCTCGGGGCGCTCCCGCAGCGGCGGGATCCGAATGGTCACGGTGTTGATCCGGTAGTAGAGATCCTCGCGCAGCTTCAGCTCCCGCACAGCCGCCTCGGGGTCGCGGTTGGTGGAGGACAGGAGCCGGAAGTCGACCTCGATGTCCCGCGAGGTCCCCAGGCGCCGGAACTTCCGCTCTTCCAGCACGCGGAGAAGCTTGGCCTGCAGGTCCGCCGGCATCTCGGCGATCTCGTCGAGCAGGAGCGAGCCCCGGTGTGCCTCCTCGAACAGGCCGGGCTTGTCGCCGGTCGCGCCCGTGAAGGCGCCCTTGGCGTACCCGAACAGCTCGGATTCGATGAGGTCCTTCGGGAGGGCGGCGCAGTTGATCTTGATGAACTGTCCGTCGGCCCGCGGGCTCGCGTAGTGGATGGCGTTGGCGACCAGCTCTTTCCCGGTCCCGGATTCCCCGACGATCAGCACGTTGGCGTCGACGGAGGAGACCGTGTCCAGCAGGTCGAAGACCTTCTTCATCGGGCCCGAGCGTCCGACGAGGCCACCATACCCGGTGCGGCCGCCCGCCACCTTCTCGAGCAGGTTCTTGTGCTCGAGGGCGTTGGCGACGACCGTGAGGATCTTCTCGGGGTTCATGTCGTGCGGCTTCTCGAGGAAGTCGTAGGCGCCCGCCTCCCGGGCGGCAAACCCCTTGGGTCCCGACCCGTGGGCGGTGATGACTACCGCCACCAGGCCCGGCCGCCGGGCCTTGAGCTTCCGGACGAGATCGAGTCCGTCCATGTCGGGCAGCACGAGGTCGACGAAGGCGAGGTCCCAGTCCGCCCGCTCGACCTCGGCCAGCGCGCGATTGGCCGAGCCCGCCGTCCGAACCGTGTAGCCTTCTTCCTGCAGGGCCACCCGGAACGAGTCGGCTACCGATTCTTCGTCGTCAACGACCAGAATGCGTCCTTCGGGCATTGTCTTCCGCCTGTGCGGCTGCGGGCAGGATGACGCGAATCGTCGTTCCACCGCCCGGCTGGCTGTGTACCTCGATCCGGCCGCCGTGCTGCTCGATGATCTGGGACGCGATGAGCATCTCCAGCCCCGTCCCCGCCCCTCGCGTCGTGAAGAACGGCTCGAAGAGTCGGTCCCGTATCTCGGGAGCGAGGCCCGACCCTGAATCCTGGACGCTCAGCTCGGCTTCCGAAGGCCCTCTCTGGCCCACCCCGACCGTCAGCGTGCCACCCTCGGGCATCGCGTCCAGGGCGTGAGTGAGGAACGCCACGGTCGCCTGCCGGAGCCCACGGGCGTCTGCTCGCGCGGTCACTCCCGCCCCCTCGTAGCGCCGCACCACCTGGACGCCGGTGTCTCCTGCCCGGGCCTCCACGCTGCCGAGCGCGTCGTCCATGAGCGGGACCAGCGCCACCGCGGCGGGCTCGAAGGCGCCGGGAAGGCCGAAGCCCGTCGCTTCGTTGATCACCGTCGAGAGCTGATCGATCGCCCGGGCGACCTTGTCGGCCAGCTCCCGGAGCTCGGGTCTGGCCTCGCGGCACTGCCGCTCGAGGAGCAGCGCGTAGAGCTTGAGGGCGCCCAGCGGGTTCTTGAGCTCGTGCGCCACAAAAGCCGACAGGCGCGCGAGGCCGGCCAACGCCGCCGTCGTGTGTTCCCGGAGCTGGACGGTGCGAAAGCCGGTGA
>DASYQW010000373.1 GCA_036005065.1 Candidatus Methylomirabilota bacterium
AACGAGGTCTCCTCGATGGTCGTCAGTTGCACCTGCAGCTCAGCCCGTTCGGCCTCCAGGCGCTGGCGCAGCTCGTCCAGTTCCTTCTTGCTGTGGGTGATCTTCCCGGCCATGGTCGGAGGAACCTAGCATCGGCGGCTCAGGGCGGCAATGAGTCGGCCTCCGTTGTCCGAAGGCGCAACTCCGCCTCGGGTTGGCCGACGCCGGCGATCTCGAAGACCTTGGCCCGGGAGCGGGTCCCGCGGTGCAGGGAGACCGCGGACCCCGGAACGCCCAGCGCCTCGGCGAGCGCCCGCCGGGCCTCCTCCGTGGCCCGGCCGCCCTCGGGCGCGGCGCGGACGCGCACCACGATCCCCCGATCGTCGAGTCCGACCGAGGCTCGGCCGGCCTTCGGGACCACGCGCACCGTGACCAGACCCATCCCGGGGTGTAGCATCGCCCCCGAAGGCGATGACGGGAACGAGTACGAGGGATCCCGAGCCTGAGCGAGCCGGGGACGGTGTGAGCCCGGCGGCGAGGCCCCTCCGAACATCCTCCTCGAGCCGCCGCCCCAACCGGGCGCGCGCCACGCGCCCGCAGTAGACGCGGCCGGGTCCGCCCGTGACAGCGGTGGGCTGTGGATGCAGCCGATGAGCGGCCGGGCCGGCGGGCCCGGCAACGCGGGGTGGTACCGCGGGGCCCACGCCTCGTCCCTGCAACGGGGACGGGGCGTTCGGCGTTTCGGAGGTGGCGATGTTCGAGCCGGTCGATCGGAAGGCGAACTTCCCCGAGCTCGAACGCGGGGTGCTCGGGTTCTGGCGCGAGGCCGAGGTGTTCCACCGCCAGCTCGAGCAGCGCCGCGGCGAGCCACTGTGGATCTTCTACGAGGGGCCGCCCACCGCGAACGGGCAGCCGGCGATCCATCACACGGAGTCGCGCACCTTCAAGGACGTGTATCCCCGCTTCCGGGCGATGACGGGGCACTTCGTCCCGCGCAAGGCGGGGTGGGACTGCCACGGGCTGCCGGTCGAGCTCGAGGTCGAGAAGGAGATCGGCGTCAAGAGCAAGCGGGACATCGAGGCGTTCGGGGTCGCGGAGTTCAACGCGCTCTGCCGCGAGTCGGTCCAGCGGTACGTGGGCGAGTTCGAACGCCAGACGGAGCGCCTCGGCTTCTGGATCGACACCGACGACGCGTACTGGACGATGGACACCGAGTACATCGAGAGCGTGTGGTGGTCGCTGAAGCACCTTCACGGAAGGGGGTTGTTGTTCCAGGACGATCGGATCACGACCTACTGCCCACGATGCGGCACGCCGCTGTCCGACGCGGAGGTCGCGATGGGCTACGCCGAGGTCGAGGACCCGAGCGTCTTCATCCTGTTCCGCATCGTCGAGGCGACCGACCCGGCGCTCGTCGGAGCCTCGATGCTCGGGTGGACGACCACGCCGTGGACGCTGATCTCCAACACGGGGCTCGCGGTGAAGGACGACGCCGCCTACGTGGTGGTCGAGCTGGAAGGGGAACGGCTGGTGCTGGCCGAGGCGCTGCGGGACGCGGTCCTGCCGGATGCCCCGGTCGTGGCCGGCCCGTTGCCGGGGAGCGCGTTCGTCGGGATCCGGTACGAGCCGCTGTACCCGAACGTCGAGGGCGCCCATCGCGTCGTGGCGGCCGACTTCGTCTCCCTCGAGGACGGCACCGGCGTCGTCCACCTGGCGCCCGCCTTCGGCTCCGAGGACCTCGAGATCGGCAGACGGGAGGGGTGGCCGACGTTCAAGCCGCTCGACGGCGAGGGCCGGTTCACGGACGAGGCTCCGGCGCTCGTTCGCGGCGCCTTCTTCAAGGACGCGGATGAGGCCATCGTCGGCGACCTGCGGTCGCGTGGGCTGCTGCTGCGGGCGGGGACGATCGTCCACGCCTATCCCCTGTGCTGGCGATGCGACACGCCGCTGATCTACATCGCCAGGGGCTCCTGGTACGTGGGGACGACCGCGGTCAAGGACCGGCTGCTCGCGGTGAACGAGGAGGTCGACTGGTATCCGTCGCACATCAAGCACGGGCGCTACGGCGACTGGCT
>DASYQW010000374.1 GCA_036005065.1 Candidatus Methylomirabilota bacterium
GGCGAACGCGAGCCAGTTCGCAAGGGCCGCGTAATACATGTCGCGGGCGAGCTCGTCGGGGAAGCGAAGCAGGGCGAAAAGACGCCGAAACGGCTCCCAGACGGCGGCGGGCCCGATCGAGGCCTCGGAGACCTTCAGCACCCCCCGCTCGACGAGATCCCCCTGGGCGAACAGGCGGATGTAGTCCGCGTAGGCCCCGAAGTCGGGTCCCGGCCGGACCAGCGGGATGGCGAAGACGAGCAGGCCCGTGAGACCCACCACCGCGACGCCCGACCGATGCCGGGACCCGGCCGCGACGAGCGCGTGGGCGGCGGTCAGCGCCCGGCGGGCGCAGGCGTCCGCGGCAGAGGCGACCAGGGCGAACCGCGCGAAGGACGGCGCGCGCCAGGCGAAGAGGAGGCCGAGGAGCGTGAAGGCGACCAGGACCGACGGCCGGAGGTAGGAGGTGGTGACACGGACGTCGTCCACGACGAGCACCTGGGCGGGCGACGGGTTGGACGCGGTCAGGCGGAGGAGCAGGGGATGGCGACCCTGCCCCGGCAGGGGGAGAACGGTGCCCGCCAGGTGGAGGTTGGTGCCGAGGGGACGGTAGGTGGCGCCGTCCCTGGACAGCTCGAGACGGTTGGGGAAGAACGGCACGGGAGCCCACTGCCGGTAAATGTGGGCCTGGAGGGACAGCGCGCGGAGCCAGGGCGGCGGGGGCAGCCGCAGGAGCAGGGTGCCCTGGCGGCCGGGGTCCAGGGCGAGACCATCGGGGTGCAGCGTCCATCCCTGGGCGACGAGGATGGTGACCCCCTGGCCGGAGGGGGAGGCGCCGGCGTCGAACGAATGGTGATAGGCGATGGGGGGGGACAGCCAGGCGAGGACGGGAAGCGTGGAACCCCAGGTGAGGAACAGCAGGAGCTGGACCGCCCGGCGGCCATCGAAGAGGAGCGCGGTGGCCGCCAGGAGCAGCGGCAGCGTGAGGGCGAAGAGCAGCGCGGTGATGACGACCCGGCCGAGCGCAGGACCGACGGTCAGGGCCAGGACGGCGACGGGGACGGCGAGGCAGGCGGTCAGGAAAACGCCGGCCGCACGGCCGCGCTGCTCGGCGAGGTCAGCCGGGCCGTGGTGGATGTCGAGGGTGCGCGTCACTGGCCGGGTGGCTCCTTCAGGGCGTACACCCGCACACTCGGCCGCCGCAGGTCCATCTCCTCCGTGAAGTCGCTGGCTCCGAACGTCTTGATCGGGACATACGCCCGCTCGATGTATCGCCAGACCTCACTCTGCCCTGCCCGTGATGGCGAGTAGTCCATCGACTGGACGAAGATGAAGCGCGGTCGGCGGTCACGCAGCCGCTCGATGATCAGCTCCGCAGCCGCCGGCGACGGTCCCGGCCAGGGCACCACCGCGGACGCTCCGGCCCGGATGAAGATGTAGTCGTCTTCCGGGAACAGGCTCTCGCGCTCGGAGAGGAAGAGAAACATCGGATTGTAGTGCATGAACACGATCGGCTCCGAGGGGTCGACGTGCGCCTGGATGAATCCCACGACGTCCTCGACGAGCAGTTTGGCGCCGATCCGAATGCCGGCGGCTCGCGGCACCGAGAGGGGCAAGGCTCTCATGGCCAGCGGGTGATCGTCCGGCAGCTCCCGCATGACGTTGAGATACTGCGGGAAATAGGGAATCACCCAGGCAGCCAGCACGAGCCCGCCGACCAGGCCGGAGGCCGCCACCCGCGCGACAGTCCCGTGAGCTCGCAGGCTGGCGACCAGCCGCGACCCGAGGTACGCGGCGAGGATCCACGCTGGCGCGTGCGTGTAGCCGTCCCCCAGGTATCCGGTCGCGCCCGATCCTCCCTGCAGGAGCGGTTGGACGAAGAGCAAGGGCGCCAGCACGCTGAGCGCGATCACTCCGCTCCGCTCCGTCTCGCGTGCGGTGGCCCTCACCAGGCAGGCGCAGGCGAGCAGCGGCGTCACGACCGGCAACCACGACACCACCGCGTTGAACAGAGCCAGCACCGCGTCGTAGAAAGCCCATGGGGAGTGGCGCCACGCCTCGAGGAAAGCCTCGCGCACGAACGGCAGGGGATTCGGGTATCGCCAGGGACCGAACACTTGGCTGGCCGATCCGAAGAGGGCGGGTTCCAGGTTGCGCACGGGGACCACGGCGAGGAGGGCGGCCGCGACGGGCAGGACGACGGCGCCCGTTCCCCACGCCAGGGCGCTCAGGTCCCGCGGGACGCGCCGGGATCGGAACGCGAGAGCCACGCTGGCGGCGACGAAGTTCGCCCCGCCCATCGGAAGCGGCTTCGTCAGGATGGACACCCCGATCACGGAGCCGGCCCACGCGGCAGAGATCGACCGGTTCTCTTCCACACACTTGAGAACCAGCAGCATCGAGAGTAACGCCCCGACTGTCGCGAAGATATGGTTATACGTGTGGGTGGGCGTATGGAACAGGAGCATCGAGAAGACGGCCGCGATGAAGGCCCACCCGGCGGGCATCATCCGCCGCGAAACGAAGTAGGCGGCCCCCACGCCCAGCGCTCCGGCGGCAATCGCCGTGAGCCGAAGAACGGCCAGGCTGGGTCCAAACAGCGAAAAGGCGCCGGCAAAGACGTACGGGCTCAGTGGGCCATAATTCCAGCGGAAGTCGCGATAAGGCATCTTTCCTTGCATCACGCGAAGATAGGCCTGAGCGTCCCGACCTTCCTCCCAATTCATGTCGAGGGTGTAGAGGAGGAGTTTCTGGATCAGGTACACGCCGATCGCGAGCGCCACCAGCGCCCAGTCTCCAGCCCGGCTGCCGCCCCTGTCCGGCGGGGCCGGCTTCATGGGGCACGTTCGGCAAAGAGCGTGTCGAGGTCGGTCGCGACGCGCCGGAGCGGAGCCAGCCGCGAGCCGAAGTGGCTGAACAGGAGTCCGAGGAGCGCCGTCAGTGCCAGGACCCATTCCAGCACGCGGCCGGTGAACACCTTGAGGTGGTCGACCACGAGGACCGGCGAGGCGGCCGGGTTCCGCGCGGTGACGCGAACCCAGAGCCGGGAGGGCCCCAGCGGCCCGTTGATCCGGCGGCGGCCGTCCGCCAGCGTGACGTCGCGGCTCAGCGGCGTGAAATGGGTCCCGTCACGGGAAAGCTCGACGGCGTTCTCGAAGCGGGTCGCGCCCCACTGGGCATACACGAGCGGCTGGAGGTAGACCGCCCGAAGCGGCGGGGCGTCGATCTGGACCAGGAGATCGCCCGACGTGCCCGGCGCGAGCCCCAGGCCGTCCGTCATCTGGACCCATCCGGTCCGGGCGAGGATCGTCACCCCGCGTCCGTACACCCAGGGGGTCGTGTCGAAGCTGTGCTGGTACTCCATCGGCGGCGACAGCGCCAGCACCGGGAGGCACTGGCACCACGTCACCAGGAGCACGGCCTGGACCCCCCGCTGCCCTCGCCAGCTCGCGCCGACGACGGACAGGAGGACCACGAGCCCGACGGCGGTGGCGAGCGTGTAGAGGCCGAGCCACCAGGGCGTGACGTCGACGAAGGGGACTCGCGTGATCACCTGGGCGGCGAGGAGGACGGCGAGAAACGCCGCGATGCGGAGCGCGCGCGTCATCCGTAGTAGTAGTACCGGTAGACGGTGAGGTGGGAGGAGATCAGCGCGAGCGCGGCGCCGGTGCCGATGGCCAGGGCTCGGGCCAGCGAGGCGCGGGGGCCGAGCCGGCCGATGAGGTCGCCCAGGTGGAAGAGCCCGGCCACCGCCAGGATGTAGATCCCGGGGAAGGCGTGGAAGTAATTCCTCGGCCACGGATTGGAGCCGAGCGCCACCGGGACGGCCAGGACGAGCACCAGCAGCGCGAAGAAGACGCGGCGCGAGGAGTCCCGGTCGCTCCACCATCCGACCAGGGCCAGCAGCGGCGTGAGAAACACGAACGCCTGGAGGAGCCCGAGGACCAGGGACGCGCCGTAGCCCGTCAGACGGCCGAGGGGGGTCGTCCAGCCGTGGCCCAGTCCGGCCAGGAGCTCGGCCAGGAGATCGTAGTGGAAGACGCGGAGGCCGACGGCCATGCTGAGGAGGTGGAGGAGCAGGGCGGGCGCGAGGGCCAGGCTCAGGAAGACCAGCAGGTGCCGGACCCGCCGGTGGAGCAGGAAGAGGACGGCGGCGAACGCCAGGAGGTTCACGAGCTCGTAAGTCAGGAAGCCGGCGCCGGCGACGATCCCGGCCAGGACGGGGTTCCGGGGGCCTTCGCCGGGGCGATACACGGCCCGGGCGCAGAAGTAGACGGTCAGGGCGATCGCGCAGTACGCGCCCTGGTAGGAGATGACCTGACCGGCCACCGTGATGAACCCGACCGAGGTGGCCGTCAGCAGTCCCGCCAGGAACGCGCCGGCCCGCCCCATCCCGACCAGGAGGGCGAGCCTCCACACGGCGAGACTCGCCACCTCCCAGAGGGCGACGTTGACGAGGAGCGCCGCCTCGTAGACGCCCATCCACGGATAGAGCAGGGACACGAGATGGGAATAGAAGACCCGGCTCACCATGAGCCAGGAGCTCTGGACGCCGGAGGCCAGGAAGATGGCCAGCCCGGCCTGGTCGAAGGAGTCGCGGTTGACGAGGTAGCCCTCGAGATCCCTGACGTAGTCGCTCCCGATGTGTCCGTAGGCGCGCAGGTTCCCGTAGGTGTACGGCGAATTGAGCCCGAGGTGGAGGACGGTCTCGGCCAGCACCACCACGGCGAAGAGGACACCCGTGAGAAGCCCGGTGTCCCAGCTCCCGGGACGAGCCAGCCGACGGACAGACCCGCGATCCATCAGAGTCCCGCCGGGATGGTCGGGTTATTCACCCCGCGATCCGGTACTTGAGGAGCGTCCAGATCGCCACCAGTCCGTCGGAGAACCGGATCTTCTTCCCTTCGGCGCTGGAGCGCGGGCGGTAGCTGATCGGGACCTCCGCGATCGTGTGGCCCCGGCGAAGGAGCTTGGCGGTGACCTCCGGCTCGAAGTCGAAGCGCCGGCAGCTGAGGCGGATGTCGTCGAGGACCGATCGCCGGAAGGCCTTGTAGGCGGTCTCCATGTCGGTGAGCCGCGACCGGTACAGGAGATTGGTCAGGGCGGTCAGCAGCCGGTTGGCCACCCGCGTCTTGAGCGAGATGCCGGGCGCCGGCGTCAGGAAGCGGGACCCGTAGACGATCTCGGCCTTCCCGTCGACGATCGGCTTCAGGACCTGCCGGAAGTCCTGGGGGTCCAGCTCCAGGTCGGCATCCTGGATGATGACGACGTCCCCGGAGGCGTAGGTCAGTCCGACGCGGATGGCCGTCCCCTTGCCGGAGTTGACCCGCGAGAAGTGCACGATGGAGACGTTCGTGGCCTCGGAGCGGAGGGTCTCCGCGGTCCGATCGGTCGATCCGTCGTCCACGACGATCAGCTCCATCGGCATGCCGACGTCGACCGCCCGCACGCGCTCGAGCACGTGGCGGATGGTCGATTCCTCGTTGTAGACCGGGATGATGACCGACAGCTTCATCGGAGCCGACCAGTATGCTAGCAGAAGTGGCGCGCCCGAGGGCGCCCTGCGCTCACGGCCGCGCGACCGGCGGGGGATGGCGCGCGATGTACAGGTGGTAGATCTCGTCGGGGACGATGCTCCGGGAGAAGGTCCGCACGAGCCGGAATCGCGCGTCGGCCTGGAGGGCCGCCCGATGCTCGGACAGCCCCGAGTTGAGCAGCACGAGGACGTCCTTCTGCCCGGCGGCCTGGAGCCGCAGGGCTTCCCTGATCACGTCCCGGGGGGTGGCGTCGGGGAGCGCGTTGAGCAGCGCGAAGGTGCCGAACTCGTGCCGGCGGACGTAGTAGACGTCGCGCCCGAGCTGTCCGGCGACGGGGGCGATCCACAGGTCGTCGTGGGCCACGACGACGGTGTCGGGGTCGGGCCAGCGCTCCCGGATGAACCGGGCGGTCTCGGCGCTGGCGGAGAACGGAAGGCCGAGGTCGAGCGTGGCCGCGCCGACACCGGCCGCGGCGTGGACGGCGAGGAGGACGGTGAGGACGCCGGACCGGTAGCGGTCGCCCAGGGTGGCCGCGCTCCCGGACCGGCGGGGGATGGGCCGGCGGTCGGCGGCCAGGGCCGAGATCCAGTAGGCGAGCAGGAAGGCCACGAAGAGATGGCCGTGGTGGCGCAGGAAGCCGAAGTACATGGCGTAGACGAAGGCGAGGATCCCGCTGGTGGCGCTGACCGCCAGGACCAGGGACGGCGCGTGCCGGGCGAGACAGGCGAAGGCCACCGCCAGCAGGGCCAGGCCGAGGATGGCCTGGAGGAGGGGCGCCGCGTCGAGGATGTTCGTGTTCCAGAAGTGCGGGCCGAGGCTCGGCACGGGGACGTAGACCTTCCAGGCCGTGGCCAGCGTCGGCCAGACGAGGTCGAGGTCGAGGTGGGTGGTCCAGTGCTTCGCGAAGGCCCGGTCGGGGGCCGGCCGGGCGGTGACGAGGAACAGCAGGAGTCCCCCGGCGAGGATGGCGGCGGTCGCCCCGGCGCTCCCCAGCGGAACGCGATGGCGGCGGTCGAGCAGGGACTCCGCGGCCCAAGCCAGGAAGAGGGAGACGGCCAGGATCAGCCCGAAGACGCTGGTCTGGGGCAGCAGGAACAGCAGGGGACTCAGGATCAGCGGCCGGCGTCGGGCCCGGGGCCAGAGCGCGCAGATCGCGAAGGCCAGCAGGAGGCCGAGCGCGTACGCGCGACTGATCGCCGCGTACTCGAAGAGGGGAAAGTAGCCGGCGGCGAAGAGGAGCTTCTGGGTCACGGTGAAGGGGGCGTGGCGGACCACGAGGTACACGCTGGCCGTCGCGACGGCGACGTGGAAGAGCTGCATCCCGATCGGGTCCCGGGTGAACCGCGTCAGGACGTACAGCGAGAGGTCCCAGAGGATGGGGACCCCGTCGTAGCGCCGGTTCCGGACGAGATCGGCGAGGCTCGCGCTCTCCCGCGCGAGGAGCCAGCTGTGCCACTCGTCGCGCCACAGCTCGTGGTGGCTCACGACCGTGGCCGCGAGGAGGAGGAAGACGGCCGCCAGCCCGAGGGCCAGACCGCGGCTGGCGGGTCGGCCGCCGTCGAGCCCGGGCGGGGTCACGCCACCGCTCGGGAGCCGGGCCCAGCCCGGGTGGCGGCCGACGAGCCAGGCCAGGGGCGCGGCGGCGACCCCGAGGACCAGGACGACCAGCGGGTGCACGCGGGCGAGCACGCGGAGGTCGTCGACGACGAGGACCGGCACCGACGACGGGTTGCTCGCCCGGATGCGGAGCAGGAGCGGGCGCAGGCCGAAACTGGCGAGCGCCAGCTCGCCGTCGCCGAGGTGGACGTCGCTCGCGATCCGGTGAAACGTGGTCCCGTCGCGGGAGACCTCGAGGCTGTTGTGAGAGCGAGTCGGGCCCCAGCGGCTATAGAGGTAGCCGCGCAGGACCAGGGTGTAGGGGCCGGGGGCCGGGAGCTCGAGGACGAGCACGCCCTCCCGGCCAGGATCGAGGGCGAGGCCGTCGGGGTCCTGGGTCCAGCCCTGGGCCGAGACGATCGTGACACGCGAGGCGGCCGGCCGCGACCCCGCGTTGAAGTCGTGGTGGTACGCGGGGGGCGGGACCAGGTGCGGAAGAGCCGACAGCGCGGCGCCGAGTCCGACCAGCAGGACCAGGAGCCGGACGAGTGGCCGGACCGACAGGGTCACCGTCGCTCCCACCAGGAGGGCGTTCAGGAGGAGCGCGACCAGGCCGACTCCGACGAGGCCCAGGGCCAGTCGAACGCCGACGAGGAGCTCGGGAAGCGAGGAGACGACGGGCGTGATGGGCGTTCAGCCGCGCCGCGGCCGTGGACGACGCGCGCCTCCCGGGAGCTTCACCGCGTAATGATAGGAGAAAGGGCCGCCGTCGATCAAGGGCTCGACACGGCACGACCCCGCGGCCCGGCCGGCTGGATTCGCTCTCCGCCGATGGTCACCCGGGCGCGTACCTGGCGAGATACACCCAGTACCTCTCGTCGCCGACGATGCTGTCCGGGAACACGCGGATGAGCTGGACCGGAGTCGGCTGTGGCAGCTCGAAATCCAGGACGAGGACGACGTCCTGTCTCCGCTCGGCCGACAGCCGGGTCGCTTCCCGCAGCAGGTCCGCCGAGCTCACGGATTCCCGGGGCGCGTAGACGACGAACGTGCCGAACGCTCGCATCGCCGGGTAGTAGAGTGGCCGGCCGAGATACCCGGTCACCGAAGAAGCCGCCACGTCGGTATGGCCCACGATGACGACCCCGTCGGGCCAACGGCCCCGGATGAAGCGCGCCACATCCCGGCTCGCCGAGAAGGGGAGAAGGAGATCGGCCCCGGCGGCAAAGAGGCCGGCGAGCGCGTGCGCCGCCAGCAGACCGGTGACGAGCAGCCCGTGGTACCGGCGGCAGAGGCCGGGCAGGCCTCGCCCGGCTTCCGGGAGCGTGCGGCCGCCGGGGCTGGACCGCGCGAGCCAGACGGCCGCCAGCAGCAGGAGGAAGAGGTGCCCGTGATGACGGAGATAGCCGAAATACTTCGTGTACACGAAGGTGAGGACCCCGGTGGCGCCCGCCAGCAGGAGGATCACGGCGGCGGGACGCGCGGCACACAGCCCGATCGAGAGCATGAGGGCCACCAGGCTCAAGTAAAGCTGCCATTCGGGTGAGGGATCGAGGACGTTGGTGTTCCAGAAGTGCTCCTGGAAGCGCGGGAGGGGGACGTACGCCTTCCACACGGTCGCGAGTGTCCTGGTGAAGAGGTCATAGTCCAGCCGCGTCACCCAGCCGGTCACGAGGTCGTGGCCCCGGGCCGGGTATCCAGTCGCGACCGAGAGGACGGCACCCGCGAGGACGATCGATACGGCGAGGAGCAGGCGCCGGGGAGCGGGCCTCGGGCCAGGGCCGCGCCGGATGCCGAGAACGGCCTCGAAGGTCCGGGCCAGGGCCAGCGCCCCGGCGAGGATCAGCCCGTAGGCGGTGGTCTGCGCGAGCAGGAAGAGGAGCAGGGCGGCGGGCACGTAGGCGGTGGGACGCGCCACCCACAGGGCGACGAACGCGAAGAGGAGAAGCGCCCCGAGCGCGTAGGGCCGGCTGATGACACCGTATTCGAAGAGGGGGAAGTAACCGACGATGAAGAGGCTCTTCTGCATCGTGGTGAGCGGGGCGAAGCGCAGGACGAGGTAGACGGCCGTGGTCGCCACCCCGAGATGGAAGAGCTGCATCGCGAGAGGGTTGTCGGTGAGTCGGCTCAGCGGGTAGAGCGAGAGATACCACAAGAGCGGAAAGCCATCGTATCGCTTGTTGTGGAAGAGCTCCGGAAGAGAGTGGCTGGCTCTCACGGTGAGCCAGGTCTGGAGCTCGTCGCGCCACATTTCGTGGTTGAGCACGACGACGAAGGCGAGAGCGAGATAGGTGAAGAGGAGCAGGAACATCGGGACTGACGGTGGCGGTGTGGATGGGAGCGGAGAGGCGTCGGAGGGCAGGCGGAGCAGTCTGGCGAAGAGCGGTGATCCGGCGATTGGCCAGGTGAGGGCGAGGCCCAGAAGGATGAAGAGGCCCAGGACGAGGGGATGAAGCTGCGAGGAGAACCGGAGGTCGTCGACCACCAGGACCTGAGCGTCGGAGGGATTGAAGGCGGAGATCCTGAGGAGCAGTGGACGGGTCCCGAGCCCCCCGAGGGAGACGGTCTCGTTGACGAGGTGCAGCTGGCTGCCCGACAGCTCGAAGGTGACGCCGTCCCGGGAGAGCTCGAGGCGGTTGTCGGCGCTCTTCGAGCCCCACTGGCGGTAGAGGTGGGCCTGTACGTGGATCGTGCGGAGCCAGGGGGCGGGGAGCCGAAGCATGAGAGTCGCCTGTCGTCCGGGATCGAGGGCCAGGCCGTCCGGGTGCTGGGTCCAGCCTCGGGCGTCGAGGATCGTGACGCCCGTGCCCTGGGGCGAGTCCCCGGAGTTGAACGAGTGATGGTACGCCAGTGGAGGCGCGAGGCGGGGAGAAAGCGCCGGAAGCGCGGATACCCAGATCATGAGAAGAAGGATCTGAAGGGCGTGCCGGCGGGAGGGCAGGAGGGTGACGATCAGCAGCAGGACGAGGGTCAGCGCAAACGTCGTGGTGATGAGGACCATGCTCCCGACGAGGCGGGGATCGACCCCCGGGACAGGGAGGGTCATCTCGCCATCCGGGGCCGGCGTGACATCAGGACAGGCGTCGCGGGTCCCACCGGGAACGCATCACGAAGAGGCATGGGGCGCGGCCGACGGCTTCGAGTCGGCCGACTATATCACGGCGGATGAGCCGGCGTCATGCACGAGGACGCGCCAGGGCGCGATGGCGAGAGCGGCCCGGACGCAGTACCTTGACCGGGTCGGATGCGCCCGCTACGCTCCCCGTGATGACGCGGATCCTCTACATCCACCACGGGACGGGGATCGGCGGGGCCCCGCTGAGCCTCCTCGGGCTGATCCGGGGGCTCGATCGCACCGCGTTCGAGCCGGTCGTCCTCTGCCTCTACGCGAGCGCGGCCGTCGGGCTGTTCCAGCGGGCCGGCATCGAGACGTACGTGGCGCGCACGAGCCGCGACTTCTCCCACACCGCGCTCGACTGGTACCGGCTGACGCGCCCGCGCGATCTCGTCCGCCTGGCCGACCGGCTCGCCCTCGCGCTGCCCACGGTCCTCGAGACCCGACGCCTCCTCGTCCGCCTGCGCCCCG
>DASYQW010000375.1 GCA_036005065.1 Candidatus Methylomirabilota bacterium
GCTGGTCAAGGAGATGGTGCCGAAGGCCACGCGGATCGCGGTGCTGTCCACCGCGGAGCCGCATGTCCGAGAGCAGGTCGCGGTGGCCGAGCAGACGGCTCGCGCGCTCGGGGTCCGGCTGGTCGTGGTCGAGGCCAAGGAGGGCCACTACGACCGCGCCTTCGCCACGATGGTGGAGCAGCGCGCCGAGGCGCTGTTCGTCGCCGCCAGCTCGATCCTCAATCAGGACCGGCGCCAGATCATCGAGCTGGCCGCGCGCCACCGGATTCCCGCGATCTACGAGTGGCGGGAAACGGTCGACGAAGGCGGGCTGATGTCGTACGGCGGGCTCTGGCGCGCCTTGTTCCGGCGGGTGGCCGAGTTCGTCGACCGGACCCTCAAGGGCGCGAACCCGGCCGATCTCCCGGTCGAGCAGTGGAGCACCTTCGAGCTGGCCGTGAACCTCCGGACCGCGAAGGCGCTCGGACTCCGGGTCCCGCCGGCGATCCTCGCCCGCGCCGACTACGTCGTCGAATGAGCGAGGCGCCGACCCGGGGTCGCTCGACGGATGCAAAGGTCGTGGGTGGCGCCCTCGTCCTGCTCGGCGTGTTCGCCCTCGCGGAGGCCCGCCGGCTCCATGCCCTTCGGACCCAGATGGTCGCGGGCGCCGTGGTCGGCGACGATACCTTTCCCATGATCGTCGGGCTCGCCTTGCTCCTGCTGGGAGCGACCGCGCTCGTGGCCCGGCTCCCGTCGGTGAAGGTGACCTTCCCGGAGGGAATCCCGCGGGCCCGGATGCTCTGGGGGATGGGCATCCTCGTCGCCTACTGGATCGTCATGCCCCATCTCGGCTACACGGGAGGCACGGCCCTCGTCTCGACCGGGCTCTACCGGACGCTGGGTGGCTACCGCTGGCCCGTCTCGGTCCTGCAGGGAGCCATCTCCACGGGCCTGCTCTACCTCTTCTTCCGCGTGTGGCTCCTCGAGCCCCTTCCCACCGGCTGGCTCGGGTTCTGAGGGACCGTGAAGCAACTGACGTCGGAGGTGACCGCGCGGCGACGACGAAGCGCAGCGGCCAGCCGGCGCTCCCGCCCCAAGCTCGACTGAGGCCGTGGACATCCTGAGCCAGCTGGCCGGCGGCTTCGGCGCCGCGCTCACTCCCACCAACCTCGGGATGGCTGTCCTGGGCTCGCTCCTGGGGACGCTGGTGGGCGTCCTGCCGGGGCTCGGCCCCACCGCGGCCATCGCGATCCTCTTCCCGTTGACCACCGTGCTCCAGCCGGTGCCGGCCACCATCATGCTTTCCGCGATTTACTACGGCGCCATGTACGGCGGCTCCACGACGGCGATCCTGTTGAACATCCCGGGAGAGGTGGCCTCGGTGCCGACCTGCCTCGACGGCTACCCGATGGCCCAGCAGGGCCGGGGCGGCGTGGCCCTCGGGATCTCGGCCGTCGGCTCCTTCTTCGCGGGCATCGTCGGCGTGGTCGCGCTCACCTTTTTCGCCCCGTTCCTGGCCGACCAGGCGCTCCGGTTCGGTCCCCCCGAGTATTTCGGCCTCATGGTGCTTGCCTTCACCGTGGTGGCCTCGCTGTCGGGCGGCTCCCTGGTCAAGGGCCTTTCCATGGCGATGCTCGGCTACTTCGTCTCGCTGATCGGCCTCGGTCCGTCCACGGCAGAGCCTCGCTTCACGTTCGACTGGGCCCCGCTCATGGGCGGTGTGGACCTCATCGCCCTGGTCGTCGGCCTCTTCGCGATCTCCGAGGTGTTCCTCGGGGTGGAGGAGGCCCGGGTGGCCATCGCGACGGAGATCCGGAACGTCTTCCCGAGCCTGGCCGATCTCCGGCAGAGCTTTCCGGCGATCCTCAGGGGGACGGGGATTGGCTTCTTCCTGGGACTGCTTCCGGGCTGCGCCCCGGGGGTTACCGTCTTCATGGCCTACGACGCCGAGAAGAAGCTCGCCAGGCACCCCGAGCGGTTCGGCAAGGGCGCCATCGAGGGAGTGGCGGCGCCCGAGTCGGCCAACAACGCCACCTCGTCGGCGGGCTTCATCCCGCTCCTGGGACTCGGGATCCCGGCCTCGGCCCCGCTGGCCGTCCTTCTCGGCGGGCTCCTGGTCTACGGGCTCCAGCCGGGGCCCCTCCTGTTTCAGAAGAACCCCGACTTCGTCTGGACCGTCATCGCCAGCTTCTACATCGGAAACGTCATCCTGCTGATCCTGAACCTGCCCCTCATCGGGATGTGGGTGTGGCTCACGCGCCTCCCGTACGGCATCCTGGGCCCCGCGATCCTGCTCCTCTCGTTCCTCGGGGCCTACAGCGTGCGGAACAGCATGTTCGACGTGGCGGTGAGCCTGGTGTTCGGCCTGGTCGGCTACTTCCTCCGGAAGTACCAGTGGCCGCTGGCGCCCCTGCTCCTGGCCTTCATCCTGGGGCCGCTCCTCGAAAAGTACCTGATCCAGTCGCTCTCCATGAGCGGTGGGGATCCTTCGATCTTTTTCCGGCGCGGGATCTCGCTCGCGCTGATCCTGGGAGCCGCGGTCCTGCTGGTGACCTCGATCGCGCTCGTGCGCTACACGAGCCGGCGGGTGCGCCAGGAGACGGCGGAGGAAATGGCGCTGTAGTGAACCGTGCGAAGATAGGAGGGACTCGCGCATGACACGACGTGGCAGCCGGAGCCTGGTGTGCTCGCTGGCGGCGGTGCTCCTGCTCGTGGGACCGGCGGGCGCCCGGGCGCAGGACTACCCGACCAAGCCCATCGAGATCGTCGTGCCCTTCGTGCCCGGGGGCGGGACGGACCTGATCGCGCGGCTCACCGCCGACTGGATCGGCAAGAAGTGGGGTCAGCCCGTGCTGGTGGTGAACAAGCCCGGCGGCGGCGGGATCATCGGCGCCCGGGCCGCGCTCAAGGAAGCCCGGCCCGACGGCTACACGGTGCTCATGGACATCCACACCATCTCCTCCATGCACATCGGCGCCTGGAAGACCCCGCAGCTCACCCTGGCCGACCGGAAGTACGCCGGGCGGATCGTCCGCGACCCCATGGTCTTCGCGGTGAAGGCGGACGCGCCCTGGAAGACCCTCAAGGAGTTCTCCGAGTGGGTGAAGGCCAACCCCACCGAGCTCGTCTGGTCTACCGTGGGGCCCTCCGGTCCGTCCCGCTACACCGCTTACGACTGGTTCACCCAGATCGGTGTGGACCCGGCCAAGACCAAGATGGTGATCACCGAGGGCGCCGCCGACTCCTTCACGAAGCTGGCCGGCGGCCACATCGTGCTCTCGATCCACTCGGTGGCCGAGGCCTTCGCCATGACCAAGGCCGGGAAGATCAAGCTTCTGGCCGTGCTGTCACCCTCGCGCGTCAGATACCTGCCCGACGTGCCTACCGCGGAGGAGCAGGGCGTCATCAAGGGCACCCGGATCCAGTGGTGGGCGGCCGCGGCCTTCCCTGCGGCGACGCCGGATCCGATCGTCCGCAAGTGGGAGGCGGCCCTCGCCGAGATGGCGAAGGATCCCCAGTTCCTGGCCGGCGCCGAGCGGCTGAACATGAACATCGACTACCTCGGCGCCGCCGAGACGCGAGCCTTCGTGGAGAAGGAGGTCGAGGGCTACACCGAGATGGCGACGAAGATCGGGATCCGGCGGTAG
>DASYQW010000376.1 GCA_036005065.1 Candidatus Methylomirabilota bacterium
GCGGCCGGCGCTCGGCATCTCCCTCGGACTCCAGGCGCTCTCCTTCGCGGGCCTGACGCTGCCCACCGGGGCGCCGAGCCTCCTGGCCGCGGCCGCGGTCTACGGGTTCGCCTACGGCGCCGTCACCGCGCTGATGCCGGCTATCGTCACCGACTTCTTCGGCCCCGCCCACGCGGGCAGCCTGGTGGGGCTGATCTTCGGGATCGCGGGACCGACGGCCGCCCTCGGCCCCGTGCTGGGAGGGTGGATCTTCGACGTGACCGGGAGCTACGCCTGGGCGTTCGGCGGCGCGGCGGCGCTCAACGTCGTGTCGCTGGCGCTGCTGGCCGCCTTCGCCCGACCACCGGCGGACGCGGCCTCTGAGGTAAGATAGGGCGCCGTGGGGACGGGAATCCGCGACCGCTACTGCATCGTGGGCGTCGGCGAGACGGAATACAGCCGCGCCTCAGGACGGTCGACGCGGGCCCTCGGCGTCGAGGCCGTCCGGAAGGCGATCGTCGAGGCCGGTCTCGAGCTCCACGAGGTGGACGGCATGCTGTCCTACCACGGCAACGACTCGACGCCCTCCCCCGCCATCGCCGCCGACCTCGGGCTCCGGCTCAACACCTTCGCCGACGTGATCGGAGGCGGAAGCAGCACCGAGGGGCTCATCGCCTATGCCATGGGCCTCATGGAGGTCGGGCTCTGCCGCGCCGTCGCGATCTTCCGATCCATGAACGGCTACAGCGAGGTGCGCATCGGGTGGACGGGGGTGCGGGCGGCGGCGCCGGTGCGCGGGCTGGAGCTGGCCGATCGTCCATTCGGGATGGTCAGCGCGGGCCAGCGCTTCGCCCCGACCTTCATGCGTCACATGTACGAGTACGGCACGACCTCCGCCCAGGTCGCTCACGTGAAGGTCGCCCACTCCCGGCACGCGGCGGCCAACCCCAAGGCGCTCCTGAAGACCCCGGTGACCGTCGAGGAGGTCCTGGCCTCGCGCTTCATCGTCAAGCCGCTCCATCTCCTCGACTGCTGTCTCGAGACCGACAACGCCACCGCCCTCGTCGTGACGTCATCCGAGCGCGCGCGCGACTGCCGCCAGCGGCCGGTGCACATCAGGGCGGCGGCCGGCCGGGTGTCGAAGCCACGGGCCGACTACCTCTACCAGGGCCGGATCACCCGGGTGGCCGGCTACCACGCCCGCGAGCTCGTCTTCCCGGCGGCCGGGATCGGGCCGGACGACGTGGACGTGACGGGCGCCTACGACGCCTTCACGTTCACCGCCATGCTCCAGCTCGAGGAGTACGGGTTCTGCCCGAAGGGCGAGGGCGGGGCCTACGTGGCCAGCGGCGCGATCGAGCTCGGCGGCCGGCGGCCGAACAACACGAGCGGCGGCCACCTCTGCGAGGGCTACACGCACGGGATGAGCATGGTGATCGAGAACGTGCGCCAGCTCCGGGGAACCGTGGACGACTACTGCCCCGACGCGGCCAAGGGCGTCCACAGCTACGACTACCGGCCGGGCGGCTGCCGCCAGGTCCGGGACGCCGAGATCGCGATGAACATGGGCTGGGCGACGCCGGCCACCGGCAGCGCGCTGATTCTCCGGCGGTAGGGCCAGCGTGGGCGACTTGCGCGTCGAGTACCGCGGGATGATGCTGATCGTCCCCGAGAGCGACTCGGAGTGGCACGGGTACTTCGAGGCGGCCCGGGCCGGCCGGCTGGTCGTCCGCCGGTGCGACGACTGCGGCCTCCTCCGCTACCCCCCCGGCGCCGGCTGCCCGTGGTGCGGGTCCCTCGGGTGGCGCTGGCAGCCGGTGAGCGGCCGGGGGACCATCTATTCCTACGAGATCGTCGTCCACGCCATCCAGCCGGGATTCCGCGACTTCACGCCCTACCCCGTGGTCATCGTGGAGCTCGACGAGCAGCGCGGGACCCCGACTCCGGACGACGGGGTTCGCCTGGTGGCGAACCTCGTGACGCACGATTTCCGGCCCGAGCGCGAGTCGGCCGTCGCCATCGGGGCTCGAGTCGAGGTCGTCTTCCAGCCGATCGCGCCCGACTTCGTGCTCCCGCAGTTCCGTCTGTCGGCCGAGCCAGCCTCGGGGCGGCTCTGGCGCATGCCCGCCCCGTGAGCCTCCAAGACAAGGTCGCCATCGTCACCGGCGGCGCCGGCGCTCTCGGGCGGGCCGTGATCATCGGCTTTCTCGAGGACGACGCCCTGGTGGCGGCGACCGACCGGGACGCGAGCCGGCTCAGCATCCTGTCGGCCGACCTCACCCCCGGCGGTCGGGACCGGTTCTTCGGAGTGAGTGTGGACGTGACCGTCGAGGAGAGCGTGCGCGAGCTGGTCGCCGACGTCATCGCCCAGGCCGGGCGCCTCGACATCCTGGTCAACGTCGTGGGGGGCTACACCCCGGGGGACCTGCTCGCCACGGACGAGCCGACCTGGGACCGCATGATGACGATCAACCTGAAGAGCACCTACCTGTGCTGCCGAGCCGCGCTCCCGGCTCTCATCGCGGGCGGCGGGGGTCGCATCATCAACGTGGCCGCCCGCTCGGTCGTCCCGCCCGTCGGCGGGTCCCTGGCCTACACGGTGGCGAAGTCCGGGGTGATCGCCCTCACCCAGGCGCTGGCGCACGAAGCCCGGCCCCACCGCATCACCGTCAACGCGGTCCTGCCCAGCACGCTCGACACCTGGGCGAACCGGAAGGCGATGCCCGATGCCGATACCTCGAGCTGGGTGACGCCGGAATCGGTCGCCCGGGCGATCCGCTTCCTCGCCTCCGACGCCGCGGCCGACGTCACCGGCACGCTTCTCCTGATCTAGGTCATTTCGGGGGGGTCTCGGAAGACCCCCCGATGCCCTCCCCGTCGTGGCGGCGGCGAAGCCGCCGCTCGGAGCACTCCTCGATGCACCACGCGCTCGGTGGCCGGCGCCGGGTTACTCCGACACGCTCCTAGGCCCTGGGAGGAGGCCTCGACGGCCCCCTTCCACACCCACCCCCAGGAACAAGGTGGCGCGGGCGAAGCCCGCGCTCGGAGTGGACCACCAACCGTCGGCCGCCGGGCGCAGCGGCGGCGCGCGTCGGCGCGGAATCAGCCCTGGGTCAGCCGGGCCTGGATCTCCTGCCACGCCTTGTCGGCCAGCGCGCGGACCTCATCGCCGAGGAGCGGCTGGATGGGATGCGGGATCACGACGGGCTGGTAACTCGGAAGCCCGAGCGCCTCGGCCTGGGCGTGCGCGGCCCGGACGAACTCGGTCGTGATGATGGTCGCGGTCGGCTTGCCGTGGTCCTCGAAGAAGACGCTGTCGTGCACACTGCACGTGGTGCACGACCCTCAGTCAGCCAGCGCCTCGATGACGAGGTCGGCGGACGCGAGGAGATCCTGGCGGAGGGCGTCGGGCGCCGGCTTGGCGAACGTCGGCTTGGCCAGGCGCAGGATCGCCTTGGGGCGCGACCCGGCCCGCAGGAGCTCCTCGATCCGGTCGAGGAAAAAGCTTCCCTTGGGCTTCGAGATGTCGAGCAGCGCGACGACCTGGCCGTCGAGGCTCGACGGGCGCGGCGCGCGGCGGCGGGGCACCGCCACCGAATCGGTCGGGTCCAGGAACTCGGCGGACATCGGATCCTCCTCTCAGGGTGAGTCGACACCTGGTGGTTGGATGGCTCTCACGCCCTGTCATGACGGCCAGACATCCGATTTTCCGCTCCGAGCGGCGGATTGGCCGCCGCTCAGGCGATCTTCTCGATGACGAGCTGACTGCCGCCGGAAAACGTGAAGCCGGGAATGACGCAGGAGAACCGGCCGGCCGTGCCCCCCGCCACGATGACGATCAGGTTGTCTGGGCTCCGGAACTTCGGGATGCGCGTCTCCTCGCGCGTGGGATCGGGGAACTTGGCCCGCACGGTCTCCGGGAGGCCCTCTCCCCACTCGTCGTCGGGACAGAGCTCGCGGACCGGGAGCTGGCAGCGTTCCCAGAGGTACTGCCGGATCCGCGGCTTGTCCCACCCGTCGTCGGCGAGCGTCCGTGCGTGCTCGGGAGAGACGACGACGAGCGTGTCGCCATAGCCCGTGAGCTTCACGTTCCAGGTCGCGCCCAGGCTCGCCGCGATCGAGTTGAGGATCTGGCGACCGCGCCGGCTCCGGTGGTCGTACACGCCGTGCGGCGCCTCACCCGCGTAGGCGGCGACCGTGCTGTCCTCCGCCGCGAATCCCCGCTCGACGTGGAGCGGCGGCCAGGGACTCGCCTCCTCGTGCTCGCCGATGCAGTAGGTGTACCGTCCCGGATGGCCGAAGGTCGACATCGAGATGACGCCCGGCCGGGCGCCGCCCAGGTTCAGCATCACCAGCCGGATCGTCCGCCCGATGGTGGCATTGGCCCGCCAGCCCGGGCCGAACGCCCCGGCCCCCCCGTTCACGTCGAGATCCTTCCGGACGGGGCCGTTGATGACGAGCAGCGGCGAGGCGGAGTTGGTGGTGGCGGCGACGCCGTGGAGGGCGAACGGCTCGGCGCAGATGGCGCGCACCGCGGCGAGGATCGCGGGCATGTACTCGGGCCGCGCTCCAGCCATGACCGCGTTGACCGCCAGCTTCTCGACGGTGGCCCGCCCCATGTTGGGTGGCACCACCGCGACCAGATCGTTCCCGGAGCGGCCTGCTGCCTCCACGAACCGCGCGACCAGCTCGGCGGTCGGCGGAATCACCGGCAGCCCGTCGGTCACTCCGCGGGCATGCAGGCGCTCGATGGCGTCGAGGAAGTCCGACTCGCTGGCGATGGGGTCCTCCCGGACGACGGGTCCGGCCTCGAGCCTACTCGACGGCGAGCCGCCCCGCAAGCTCGTGGGAGGGGGCCGTGACGGCAAGCGGCCAGGAGCCTGCCGGAATACCCCCGGCAGCTCGCTCCGAGCGCGCGCCGCGTCGGGCAGCGCTCCGAGCGGCGGCTGTGCCGCCGCAACCGAGGGGGGGCATCGGGGGGGTCTTCCGAGACCCCCCGAGCAACTAGACGGCGGGAGTGGCCGGGAGTCCCTGCCAGCGGAGGGGGTCGAACTTCAGGCTCGCTTGCTTCCCGCAGCTCGGGCAGGCGGCGATGAACTGGTAGTCCTGGAGGTACTCGTTCTTCGTCTCCACGCCGCAGTCGGCGCAGATGAGGCGAAAGTGCCCGCCGTCGGACTTGCCCTGGAGCTCCCGCATGCGCCTCACGTCCTTTCTCGCGACCGGGCTGGCCCTGCCGGCGTGCAATCCGAGTACCGGCACGCGCGGCCGATCACGCGCGGACGGCATCACGCGCGGACGGCTTGACCGTGCTTCCCCGGTGAGACTAAGCTGGCCGCGCGAGACATCCACGGCGGCGAGCGCCGAGCAGAAGGAGCGTTCACATGGAGAAGTGGAGCGTCGGCATCTTGATCTTCGACGGGGTGGAGCTCCTGGACTTCGCGGGTCCATTCGAGGTCTTCTCGCGGACCCGGCTGGTGCCGGGCGCGGACTCGCGCCGCTCCGAGGAGAGCGCCCCGTTCCAGGTCTTCACGGTGGCCAAAGCGCGCGCCTTCGTGACCACCACCGGTGGTCTCCAGGTCATCCCGCGCCATGCGTTCGCCGAGGCTCCCCGGATCGACCTCCTGGTCGTCCCGGGGGGCTTCGGTACTCGCGGCCTCCTGCACGACGCGGCCACTCTCGACTGGATCCGCCGGGTCGCGGCCGAGGCGCGGCAGGTCACGTCGGTGTGCACGGGGTCGCTGCTCCTGGCCAAGGCGGGGCTCCTCGAGGGCCGGCGGGCGACCACTCACTGGAACGCGCTCGATCTCCTCGAATCGCTCCATGCGGGCCTCACCGTGGATCGAGAGCAACGCGTCGTCGACGATGGGATCATCAGCTCGGCTGGCGTGGCCTCGGGGATCGACATGGCCTTCTACGTGGTCGAGAAGCTGTTCGGCCGGGAGGTCGCCGACGAGACCGCCCGGTTCATCGAGTACCGGCGCGACGCCGGCGTGGCCCTTCGGGCCTCGGCCGGCGCCGCCCGTTGAGACCCCGATTCACACGGGAGGAGGAGGCACTCGTCTGCGGCCCACGACCAGGGAGACCAGGAACAGGACGAGGAACAGCACGAACAGAACGTGAGCCATCCAGGCGGCGGTGCCCGCCACGCCGGAAAAGCCCAGCAGACCGGCGATGATCGCCACGATCAGGAATGTCAGCGCCCAGCTCAGCATCACCGTATCCTCCATGGAGCCCGGCGCGACGCCGCGGTCGATCCCGGCACACCGGTGACCCTGGCGGCAGCCGACTGCTCCTGCGACGTTTTTTGCAAAGCCGATGCCGGAGCGTGGACCTGACCCGCGCGCCACGGCGCGACGAAGATCGAGCGACCCTCCGCGGACAGAAAGAGGAGGACCCGGGATGACGGCCCGAGATGGCGAGACCGCTCGAGTGACCCGGCATCCCGCGCGGGCCCGCGAGATCGTCCGGACGTGCAAGGCGGCGAACATCCAGCTCGTCCGCTTCCTCTATTGCGGCAACGACGGGGTCATCCGCGGGAAGTCCTGCCACACCCAGTTTCTGAACTCCTACCTCACGTCGGGGATCGGCCTGACCGTCGCCATGCAGTCCTTCAACGTGCTCGACCAGCTCGTCCCGGAAGGCTCCTTCGGTCCGGTCGGCGAGATCCGGCTCATGCCCGACCCGGAGACGTTCGCGGTCCTCCCGTATACGCCGAAGTCGGCCCGCCTCCTCTGCGACATGGTGACGCTGGACGGCGAGCCGTGGGATGTCTGCACCCGCAGCTTCCTCAAGCGGATGATCGAGCGCGCGCGCCAGTCCGGAGTGATCCTCCGCGCGGCCTTCGAGAACGAGTTCACCCTGGCCCGGCGCGAAGGGGACCGCTACGTGCCGCTCGACCGGAGCCCGTGCTTTTCCACCATCGGGATGGACTCCGCGGCGCCCGTCGTGATCGACATCATCGAGGCTCTCATGGCCCAGGGCGTCTACCCGGAGCAGTACTACGCCGAGCTCGGGCCGGGACAGCAGGAGCTTCCGGTCCGCTTCGCCGACGCGCTGCGGGCCGCCGACAACCAGCTCACGGTGCGCGAGACGGCGCGCGGCGTGGCGCTCAAGCACGGGCTCTTCGCCTCCTTCGCGCCGAAGCCGTTCCCCGAGGAGGCGGGCAACGGAAGCCACATCCACTGGAGCCTCTGGCGGATCAAGGACGGCCGGAACCATTTCCACGACGCGAAGGGGCGCTACGGGCTGTCGGAGGCCGCCTACGCCTTCATCGGCGGCGTGCTGGCCCACCTGCCGGCCCTGGTGGCGCTGACCGCGCCGAGCGTCAACTCCTACCGGCGGCTCCAGCCCCGCTTCTGGTCGAGCGCCTACACCGCGTGGGGGCCCGACAACCGGGAGGCCGCCGTCCGCGTCCCCTCCAAGCGCCGGGGCCTCGAGATGGAGTCCACCAACCTCGAGCTCAAGCCGTGCGACCCGTCGTGCAACCCGTACCTCGCGCTGGGCGGCCTGCTCGCCGCCGGTCTCGACGGCATCGAGCGGAAGCTGGACCCGGGCGAGCCGGCCGTGGTCGATCCCGACACGCTCTCCGAGGCCGAGCGGGCGCGCCGCGGCATCCGGCGGCTTCCGGCCTCCCTCGGCGACGCCCTGGACGCGCTGGAGCGCGACGAGGTGCTCCGGGCGGCGCTCGGCGAGACGCTGGCCAAGGAGTTCCTCGTCGTCAAGCGCTCCGAGGTCCGGGGCTTCGCCGGCAAGGACGTGGCCTTCGAGGTCGAGCACCACTTCTACAAGTACTGATTGGCTGTGCCGCAAGTGCGCCTCCGATCAGCCGAGCTTGGCCGCCATGGCCGGCGCGGTTGCGGGGAGGTTGCGGGCGGTCGCGTCATCGAGCGCGTCCACCAGCCGGGCGAACGTGCCCGGGAACAGGTGCCCGTACACGTCCATGGTCACCGTGATGGAGGCATGGCCGAGCTGGGCCTGGATGTACTTTGGGTGGGCCCCGGCGGCAATGAGCAGGCTCGCGTAGCTGTGCCGAAGCTGGTGGGGGCCCCGGTGCCGGAGACCCGCCCGCCGGAGGAGGGGCCGCCAGATGTGCCAGCGGAGCCAGCGGTCATCCCACGGGCCGCCGGTCGGAGACGGGAAGAGCCACGGCGAGAGCGGCTTCCCCTCCACCACCGCTTCAGTCTCCTGGATGCTCATCCAGTCCCGTAGAACCTGAACGGCCTGGGGGCTCAGGTCGACCGCCCGGCTCCGGCCGCCCTTCGTGGTGCCCAGCCGGCCCCGGGTCCAGGTGCGCCGAATCCACAGCGTTCGTCGCGTCACGTCCACGTCGTCCCGCTGGAGGGCCAGGCACTCCCCGATGCGGAGCCCCGTCCGGGCCATCGTCAGGGAAAAGGGGTGCCACTCGGGGTACTCACGCTCAGCCACCCCGAGGAGCGCCTGAACCTCGTCCGCCGTGAACGGATCGGGAGCCTCGTCCTCGATCGCACCGTCCGCCCGCACGAACCGCCCAAGCCGCGAGGCCGGGTTGGTGCTGATGAGCCCGTCTTCCATCGCGGTGTTGAGCACCGCGCGGAGCGTGGCCACCAGGAGCCGCACCGTCCCGGGACGCAACGGCCCCGATCCTCGCACCTTCCCATTCGCCAGCCAGGCCGCCAGCTGAGTCTTGAGCGCGGACCGCGTTAGATCCGGCACGCGCGTGTCACCGAACGCCGGGAGGAGGTGCCGGTTGACCACGATGGTGTACCGCTCCGCCGTAATGGGCTTGAGGCGCAGCGTAGCCTCAGAGGACAGCCATCGCTGGGCGTACTCTCGGAGGGTCGGCGCCGGCGGGGCGGCGGGCTGGAGCGGCGAGAGATCGCCCAAGGCGAGCTTGGCCTGAATCTTCTCGGCGGCCACCGAAGCCGCGCGCTTCCCTGCCTTCCCGACCCCCA
>DASYQW010000377.1 GCA_036005065.1 Candidatus Methylomirabilota bacterium
CGGGGTCAGACCAAGGACGTCCGGTTCGCCACCTTCGAGGACCGCGTCGTCGGCCTGGCCCAGGCGGCCCTCGACGTGGCCGAGCGCTCCGGCCTCTAGTCGATCGGAGGGGGCCTCAACGGCCCCCTCCGAGACCTCCCCAGGAAAAGTTGCGCGGGCGAAGCCCGCGCTCGGAGTGGACCAGCGTGAGTGGGGCGGTTCGGCTACACGGCGCGCCCGGTTAACCCGACAGGCTCCTAGTGCTGTTCCAACTTAACCGGCCTAATAGACCGGATACGGGTGAGTGGATGCGGCCCGCGACCCAGGGACCGATGACGGTAGCGCAGGTACCGGTAGATGCGCTGCCGACGCACGCGGTGGCTCGGGTCGTCGGTGTTCGTCAAGGTGGCGCGCTTCAAGACCCCGAAGTGCGCCTCGATCAGATTCAGCCACGAAGCCTCCGTGGGCGTCCAGACCGGTCGGATCCGGAGCTGCCGCAGCAGGGCCAGGAAGCGCGGATGATCATGGACGTTGTGCAGATTGTCCATGATCACGAAGAGCCGCCGGCGTGGGTAGCAGGCGCGCAACCGGCGGAAGGCCTCGCTGACGTCGACCACACGCTTTCGACGACGGAACACCCCGGTGAGGCAGTCGGCATGGACGTCATAGAAGCCCAGGAACTGTTCGGTGCCATGGGGGCGCCGATACGTGGCGCGCACGCGGGCGGGCCGGCGGCGGCGCGCCCAAGTGACACCCCCCAGGGGGCGGAGCTCGAGGGGCCCCCACTCATCGAAGCAGACTACCGCCGCCCGCGGCGGACACTGTCGGTAGAGCCCGCGGATACGTTTTTTTTCCGGTCGAACGCCGGATCATGCGACGTCTTCCAGGTCCGCACCCGCTGGGCGGTGAGCCCTTCCCGGCGGAGCAGCCGGCGGACCCACTCATCGGTGACCGGGGGCAGCAAGCGACGCTCCCGACAGTACGTCGCGAGCTTGGGGACGGACCAGGCCGAGAACGGGAGCCCACGCTCGGCGGGACTGGACAGGGCCACGTCCACCAGCTCCCGGAGTTGCTCGGCCTTGAGGATGGGTGGCCGCCCTCTGGGATTGGCGACGCGCTCGAACGTGGTCCAGCCACTCGCATTGAACCGCCGGATCCAGTCATACGCCGCCGTGAAGTGGCAGCCGACCCGTTCGGCCGCCTCGACGACCCCCCGCCCCTTGCGGACTTCGTCGATGATCCGGTACCGCTGGTGCACGCGCACCGACAAGGACAGGTCCTTGAGCTTGCTCCGCAGCACGCGCTGCTCCCCCCGCGTCAGCGGGCGGAGCCGGACGGGCTTGGGCATCCAGTCCCCCCTTTCGTTGGGGGACAGGATACCACGTATTAGTCATAGTAAGTTGGAACAGCACTAGGTCATTTCGGGGGGGTCTCGGAAGACCCCCCCGATGCCCCCCCGTCGTGGCGGCGGCGAAGCCGCCGCTCGGAGCGCCACTCGACGCATCGCCCGCTCGGGGCCAGCCGCCTGGTTACTCCGACAGACCTGTAGATTGTGGCAGGGGGCCTCCGCGGCCCCCTCCCAGGCCCGCGTCACTGGCCGCCGATCCCTTGACGGCACGATACCCCCGCCATACGATGGCGTGACGTCGGAGCTCGCGGGCGCCGCTCCATCCTTGGGCAAGACGTGGAGGAGGCCGCGGCACGGCGAGCTGGTCCAGCCGAGCAAGGAGGGATCATGCCTAGCGAGCAGGTCTTCATCGGAGGCCAGTGGCGGCCTCCGTCGTCCGGCGAGACCTACGCCACCATCAATCCCGCCACCGAAGAGGAGAGCGCGCGGGTCGCCAAGGGCGACGAACGCGACATCGACCTCGCGGTCCAGGCGGCCCGCCGGGCATTCGACCAGGGGCCGTGGCCCAGGATGACGGCCGCCGAACGCGGCCGCCTTCTCTGGAAGCTCGCCGACCTCATCACGGCGAACCTCGACGACATGGCTCGCCTGGAGAGCATCAATACCGGAAAGACGCTCTTCGACTCGGGGAAGGTCGAGCTGCCCTTCGCCGCCGAGGTCTTCCGCTATTACGCCGGGTGGCCGACCAAGATCCACGGCGAGACGTTGAATCTCCGCGAGGGCGCGTTCAACTTCACCCTCCGCCAGCCGCTCGGCGTGGTGGGCGCCATCGTCCCGTGGAACTTCCCGTTCCTGCTGGCCTCGTGGAAGATCGCCCCCGCCCTGGCCGCCGGCAACACGGTCGTCCTCAAGCCTGCCTCGCTCACCCCGCTCACCGCGCTCAAGTTCGCCGAGCTGACCGCGGAGGCCGGCCTGCCCGAGGGCGTCTTCAACGTGGTCCCCGGGCCCGGCGGCAAGGTCGGGATGGCCCTCGTCCGGCATCCGGGGGTCGATAAGATCGCCTTCACCGGCTCCACCGAGGTCGGCAAGGGGATCATGCGCGAGGCGTCGGCGACGCTCAAGCGTGTCTCGCTCGAGCTGGGGGGCAAGTCTCCGAACATCGTGTTCGCCGACGCCGACATGGAGGCCGCCCTGCGCGGGGCCATGACGGGCATCTTCTACAACAAGGGCGAGGTGTGCGCGGCCGGCTCCCGGCTGCTCCTGGAGGAGGGCATCCACGACGAGTTCGTCGGCAAGCTGACCGATCGGCTCAAGGGGCTGAAGGTCGGCGACCCACTCGACAAGTCCACCCGGATGGGTCCGGTGGTCTCCCGGCAGCAGCTCGAAACGGTCATGAGCTACATCGAGGCCGGCAAGCGCGAGGGCGCGCGCCTGGCCGCGGGGGGCGACCGGGCCCGGGTCGGCGACGGCCGAGGCTTCTTCCTCCAGCCTACCGTCTTCACCGGAGTCACCGGCTCGATGAAGATCGCGCGCGAGGAGATCTTCGGCCCCGTCCTTTCGGTGATCCCCTTCAAGAGCGTGGAGGAGGGCATCGCCCAGGGCAACGACACCTATTACGGCCTGGCGGCGGCCGTGTGGACCCGCGACGTCGGCAAGGCGCTGCGGGCGGCGCGGGCGATCCGCGCCGGCACCGTCTGGGTCAACGCCTACAATCTCTACGATGCCGCGCTCCCGTTCGGCGGCTTCAAGGAGTCCGGCTTCGGCCGCGAACTGGGCCAGGCCGGGATGGACCTCTACACCGAAGTGAAGAGCGTCTGGGTCGACCTGTCCTAGGCTCTCCGCCGAGCGCCACCGTGGATGCCGCCCCCCACGCCGCCCAGCCCACGCCGGCTCGACGCCGGCTCCGCGCGCTCATGCGCTTCGGGATCGCCGGGGTGGCCGTCACCATCGGGCTCCTGGGGGTGTTCCGGGTCCCGCGGTGGGTGGAGCCGTTCGCCGACCCGATCGAACTCAAGATCCTCGACTGGCACGCCCAGTTGCGCGGACCCATCCGGCCGCCGCCCAACATCACCGTGGTGGCCATCGACGAGTCGAGCCTCGAACGCATCGGGCACTGGCCGTGGCCCCGGACGCGAACGGCCGAGCTGATCGACCGCCTGTCCGCCGCCGGCGCGCGAGTGATCGCCCTCGACCTGCTCCTCTATGAGCCCGACCAGAACTCGAGCCTCACCCTGGCGCAGTCGCTGACCCGGCGCTACCGGGCGCTCGGTCTCGATCGCGCAGGGGGCTCGGCCGGCCAGTTCGCCCGAACCCTCGAGGAGGCGCTGGCCGCGGCCGATCCCGATCGGGCATTGACCGAGGCCATGACGGCCACCCGGCGCGTGGTGCTCCCCTACGTCTTCGTCTTCCCTCCGGTGCAGGCGCCGCCTCTCGACGACGACGCCCGGCGGCGTCTCAATCGCTCGAGCGTCGTCGGCCTCGCCGAGGAAGAGGCCCGGGAGGCGGTGGAACCGCTCCGGGCCGCCGGGGTCCTCCTCCCGCTCCCCCAGTTCCACGCCGCCGCGGCGGGAGCCGGTCACGTCAACGTGATCCCCGACCCGGACGGAGCCTTGCGGCGCTTCGCCCTGGTCATCCAGCTCGGGGACGCCTACTTCCCCAGCCTCATGCTCGAGACGGCTCGGCTCGGCCAGAGGCTCCCCCGGTCGCGGGTCCGGCTCACCGTGGACCAGCACGTGCAGGTCGGCGCCCGCCTGATCCCGACCGACCAGAACGGGTTCATGCACCTCACCTATTACGGGCCCAGCGGGACCTTCCCGCGCATCCCGGCCGCGGACGTCCTGACGGGATCCTCGCCGCCGCCGGTCGACGGCCACATGGTCCTGGTGGGCTTCACCGCCCTGGGCCTGATGGATGTCCGGCCCACCCCCTTCGACGCCGACATGCCCGGCGTCGAGAGCCACGCCACCGCCCTGGCGAACCTCCTCGAGGGGCGGAGCCTGCGGCGCCACTCCTCCATGCGGCTCCTCGAAGCGGTCGGCGTCCTCATGCTGGCGCTGGTCTCACCCCTCGTCCTGCCGCGCCTCGGCGCGGTGTGGGGCACCGTCGTGGCCCTGGCGCTGGGCGGGATGACGGCCGGCCTCGGGCATGCGGCGTTCCGCCTGTGGGGAACGTGGGTGGAGTTGCTCCCGCCCCTGGTCGCGCTGGCGGTGGCCCACGTCGGGAGCGTCACCTACCAGGTCCTCACCGAGCAGCGCGAGCGACGCTGGATCAAGCGGGCCTTCCAGCAGTACGTGCCGACCGAGGTGGTCGAGGCGATCGCGCAAGACCCCACCGCGCTCGTGTTCGGCGGCGACCGGCGTACGCTCACGGTCCTGTTCTCGGACATCCGGGGCTTCACGACTTACTCCGAGCGCCACGCCGCGGAGGACGTCGTGGCCGTTCTCCAGGAGTATCTGTCGGAGATGGTCGAGATCGTCTTCCGCCACGGCGGAACGCTCGACAAGTTCATGGGAGACGCCGTCATGGCGATCTTCGGGGCGCCGCTGGCCGACCCCGACCATGCCTTCCACGCCTGTCGGGCCGCGGTCGAGATGAACGATCGGCTGGCCGAGCTCAACGCGCAGTGGCAGGCCGCCGGTCGAGAGCCGCTGGCCGCCGGCGTGGGCATCAGCACGGGCGAGATGCTGGTCGGGAACTTCGGCTCATCCCAGCGCTTCTCCTACACGGTGATCGGCGACCAGGTCAACCTGGGTTCCCGCCTCGAAGGGTTGACCAAGGAGTACACGACGCGGCGCCCGATCATCATCAGCGAGGGCACCTACGCGCAGGTCCGCGGGCGCGTGACCGCCCGGCCCCTCGGCAGCGTGACCGTCAAGGGCAAGCTCCAGGCGGTCGAGATCTACGAGCTCGAGGCTTTGACGCCGCCTTCCGGGGAGGGACAGCCATGACGCGCATGCGACCGGTCTTGATGGTGGCGATCGCCGGGAGTCTCTGCTGGACGGTCTGGGCCGAGGGCCAGCCGGCGAGCAGCGCCGAGGTCCGTCTGGCCCGGGCGCCGGCGGACGTCGTGTCCCGCGGCCAGACGGCCGCACGGCCCCTGGCCTCGGGCGCGCGGCTCTCGGAGGGCGATCGCGTCCGCACGGGTCGCGGCGGCGCGGCCGAGATCCAGCTGGGAGACGGGAGCCTGGTGCGCGTGGGCGAGCTGTCCGAGCTCGAGATCGACCGGCTCGACGTCGACGCCACCGGGGCCCCGACCACCTCCCGCTTCAACCTGGCCGCCGGACAGGCGCGGGCCTGGGTGGCCCGCCAGGTGATCGCCAAGGTCGCCACCGGTCAAGGCCGGTTCGCCGTGCAGACGCCCACGGCCGTGTCGGCCGTCCGGCAGACCGATTTTGCCGTCCTCCACGACGCCGACGCCGTGACGCGCGTGTACACCTTCGAGGGGACGGTGGAAACCACCGCGAGCCGAGTGGGAGCCGGGTCGGTCCTGTGCCCGCGGAACCGATGGACGCGGGTGGAGCCCGGGCGAGACCCGGTGCCGTGTGCCGTGATCCCGCTCCGGGACAAGCGCTCGGTGCTGAAGGTCCTCGCCTTCCGCTCGGCGACGGTCGGGCCGGGGAATCCCGATCTCGCTGCCCTGCACAACATGGGGATCAAGCTCTCCGACGAGAAGCTCACCGGGGCGAAGGCGACCGGAGGCTCGTCGATCGCGCCCGGCATCCCGGCGAGAACCGGCCGGGGTGGGGCATCCAGCCCGGGGACGGTGAACATCACGGTCACGACTGACTGAGCAGCTCACCGGCCGCGGCCAGTGGCTGGGTGCGTCCAGAGGGGGAGGGCATGAGGCGGACCGGTCGGGACTCCGTGGTGCGCCGGGGTTGGGCGCGAACGCTGGCGGGGATGCTGATGCTCGCCAGCGGCGGGGTGACCGCCGCGCCCGCCGCCGCCGACGAATGGACGCTCCAGACGGGCGCCCACGTCGACGCCTGGAGCGGCGGGGGCCAGAGCGGGCACCAGATTCTCCTCCCCTTCTCGCTGGCCTTCGACACCCCCGACTGGGGCGCGGGCGTCCGCGGCGCCTTCGGGAACTCCGAGCGCGACCCGGGGAACGCGCCGTCGGGTTCGATCACCGGCTTCGTCGACACCACCCTGTCCGGGTACTACGCCCTGACGGTCGCCGGGATCGAGCTCCGGGCCGGCCTCGGCCTCGATCTCCCGACGGGAGTGTCACGCCTGCGGGCGAGCCAGCTGGCGGCGGTACAGGACGAGGACCTCGTCACGCTGGAGCGGTTCGGCGAGGGATTCGACATCAATCCCACCCTGGCCGCCTACCGGAACTTCGGCGCCTTCGGTGTCGGCCTGGGTGCCGGCTACCTCCGGCGAGGCCGCTACGACCCGACGCGCGACACGCCGGACGACGACTTCGATCCAGGCGACGAGTTCACCGTGGCCGTGCTCGGCGACGTCTACGTGGCCGACGCCGTCCGGCTCCTCGGCCGCCTCGCCTATACCTGCTTCACCCGGGACACCATCGGCGGTGTCCCCGTCCTCCGGGAGGGCGATCAGCTGGACTTCCGGCTCAGCGCCGAGTGGCGGCCGGAGCCCTGGTGGGTCGTCGTGGCGGTGCGCGACATCGTGGGCGCCAAGGCCGAGCGCCCGGGCCCGACCGGCGCCCTGGTGACCGAATCGCACAACAGCAACGGGAACGACCTGCGCGGCAGCGTCACCGTCGGCTACCTCCTCACCGATGCGTGGTCGGTAGAGGGCACGGTGGCGGTCCGCCACGTGACCGCCAACGACTATTCGGCTGGAGATCCGCTCCGCGACGGCGGCCGGACCAAGGTCGCCTTCGGACCCGGGGTGACCTGGAGCCCCACCCGGACGTTTGCGATCGACGCCGCGGTCCGCTACTTC
>DASYQW010000378.1 GCA_036005065.1 Candidatus Methylomirabilota bacterium
CGGGTTACGGCTCGGGAAGACGGCGGCGAACCGGTCACGGAAGACGAGTCGATTGAAGCCGGTGGGCGGCGAGAGCACGGCCGCGGCCAGCTCGCGCCAGAACCCCGGGCGCTCCCCGCCGCCCTCCAGCAGGAGGCTGGCCATCCGGAACAGCGGCTCGCCCACGAAGGTGCCGGCGATGCCGCTCGCGATGTGATCGTTGAGGGACGGCGGCGAGGTCTCCCCGGCGGTCTCCCAGAGGAAGCTGCCGGCGAGAGTGTAGAGCAGCGACTGCCAGTAGTTGAGGCCGGACGATCGCCCGAGCCCGTAGTAGATGCTGCCCTGATAGGGATGCCCGAGCTGGTTGACGCTGAACGGATCGTGGTCGATCACCACCGAGCTGGTCAGGTTCTTCCAGATGGAGTCCGCGTCGGTGCCGTACGTCTCCCTACTGATGACGTGTCGGTCGAACTGGTTGAGGCCCAAGAGGAAGCCGCCGACCTCGAGGGCCGGAACGAGGTAGCTCTTGCCTTCCCCGGTCTCCCAGCTCAGTCGCGGGGCGGCTGCGGGCTCGTCCGCGAAGCCCGCAATCGGAGTCAGGAGGGCAAGGCCGAGGGCGCCGCCGAGGAGCGCGCAGTGCACCTCGCCGACACGCCCCGGCCGCATGCGCGCAAGGTAGCACAGGCGCGTGGCTGGCTCAAGAACACGGCTTCGAATCCCGTGAGCGCCAGCACTCGAAGATCTTGCGCTCGCATGGCGCCGAGCCGCCGGCTCGGATCAGGACGTCGGGCTCGACGCCGAGGAAGCGCTACACGCGCAGGCGGGGGTCCAGGAGGTCCCGCATGCCTTCCCCGAGCAAGTTGGCGCCGATCACCGCCACGAGAATGGCGAGGCCCGGGAACGTCGCGATCCACCAGTAACCGAAGATGAACTCCCGCCCCTGGCTGAGCATGGCCCCCCACTCCGGGCTGGGCGGCTGGGCCCCCAGGCCCAGGAAGCTCAGCGTGGCGGCGATGAGCAGGGCGTTGCCGAGTCCGAGGGTGCTGAGCACGATCACCGGCGCCAGGATGTTGGGGAGGACGTGGCGGGCGATCACCCGCAGATCCACGGCGCCGGAGGCCTTTACCGCCTCGATGAAGGTCCGTGTCTTCAGATCGAGCACCGAGCCGTTCACCACGCGGATGTACGCGGGCATCGAGGACACACCCACCGCGACGATGACGTTCTCCAGGCTGGGGCCGGTGGCGGCGACGATGGTGAGGGCCAGGAGGATGCCGGGCAGCGCCAGCAAGAGGTCGGTGAGGCGGAGAACGATCGTTCCGGTCCAGCCCTCGTAGTAGCCCGCGAGCAGCCCGAGCACCGTGCCGATGATGCCTCCCACCGCCACCGCCAGGAGGCCCACCCGGAGCGATTCCCGTCCGCCCCAGATCACGCGGCTCAGGATGTCGCGGCCGAACACGTCGGTGCCCAGCGCATGGGATCGCCCGGGCGCCTGTAGCGATGCGCGCTGGTCGTGGCCGACCGGGTCGTAGGGAGCCAGCCGGGGCGCCAGCACGGCACCGAGCACCATCGCGAGCAGCAAGGCGCCGCCGGCCACCGCGCCCTTGTGCCGCAGGAAGCGCCTGAACTCCGGGAACGCCCCGAGCTGCATCGCGGCTAGATCATTTCGGGGGGGTCTCGGAAGACCCCCCCGATGCCCCCCCGTCGTGGCGGCGGCGCAGCCGCCGCTCGGAGCACGCCTCGATGCACCACACGCTCGGGGGTCGGCGCCGGCTTACTTGGACACACGACTAGGCCGCGTCGTAGCGAATCCGCGGGTTGATGAGCGCGTAGGAGAGGTCGACGGCGAGGTTCACCAGACTGTAGGCCGCCGCCACCAGCAGGCACCAGCCCTGGACGATCGGGATGTCCCGGGCGAACACGGCGGCCACGACGAGCTGGCCCAGGCCCTGGCGCGAGAAGAGGGACTCCACCACGACGCTCCCGCCCAGGAGCAGGCCGAACTGCAGGCCCACGAACGTGACGACCGAGATCAGCGCGTTCCGTAGCGCGTGGCGAAAGATCACCGCCCGCTCGGGCAGGCCCTTGGCCCGGGCCGAGCGCAGGTAGTCCTCGCGCAGCACTTCCAGCATGCTGGACCGGGTCAGGCGGGCGATG
Source organism: Candidatus Methylomirabilota bacterium (assembly GCA_036005065.1). Taxonomy (NCBI): domain Bacteria; phylum Methylomirabilota (SeqCode); species Candidatus Methylomirabilota bacterium. The sequence goes on from DASYQW010000378.1 coordinate 2,137, forward strand.
GTGGCCGAGGCCGGGAGGGCCAGCGTCAGGGCGGGCAGCACGATGCCCCGCCAGGTCTGGTCCCCGAGTGCCGGCAGCCACCGGAGGTGGACCGCGAACAGGAGCATCAGCATGAGGCCCAGCCAGAACCCGGGCATCGAGATGCCCAGCAGGGACGCCAGCATGGTGAGGAAGTCGGTCCAGCTGCCGCGACGCACCGCGGCCGCGACCCCGGTCAGCACTCCCAGCACGATGGCCAGCCCGACCGCCAAGAGGGCCAGCCGAACGGTGGGCCCGGTGTTCTCCAGCAGGATCCGGGCCACGGGCCGGTTCTGCTGGAACGACTTGCCGAGGTCGCCCTGGACGGCGCCCCCGACGAAACGGCCGAACCGGACCACGAAGGGGTCGTTGAGCCCGAGCTGCTCCCGCAGGATCTCGATGTCCCGGGCCGAGGCGCCGAAGTGCGACACCAGCATCGTGGCGGGGTCGCCGGGCAGCGTGTTCATCAGCGTGAACACGGCCGCCGACACCCCGAGCAGCACGAAGAGTGTCCCCGCCAGGCGGCGGATCAGGTAGCGGGCCACTGACTGCCCGGCCCGGAGCCCGCCTCAACGGCGACGCGGCGGTGCTATCTCTTCCACCACATCTCGTGGAAGTAGGCGTCGTAGCCCCGTCGGTTGAACTGCACGCCCTGGACCGGGGCCTTGTACACGTGGATCGTCTCCCGGACGAAGGCCGGGAGGAACAGCGCGTTCTCCATGGCGAGTACCTGGAACCGGCCGTAGACGTCGGCGCGCTTCTTGGCGTCCAGCTCCACCTCCCCGCGGTCCAGCAGGTCGTCGATCTCCTTGATGGTATGGAAGGTCCAGTTGAAGCCCTTCCCCTGGTTCCGGGAGTGGAAGAGGATGCTCATCAGCTCGGGATCCAGCGACGCGAAGGGGAGCGGGGCCAGGTTGTTCTTGATTCCCTCGGTGGCCACCTGGTTGACGGTGCCCACTTCCTGGAGGCTGATGTTCGACTTGATGCCGACCTTCTTGAGCTCCGCCTGCACGAACTCGGCCTCGGATGTCGTGTAGAAGACGTAGTGCTCGATCACGAGCGGCTTGCCGTCCTTGGCTCGCATGCCGTCCGGGCCCTTCTTCCAGCCGGCCTCGTCCAGGAGCGTCTCCGCCTTCCGGGGGTCGTAGGGGTACATCTTCTCCACCGCGGGGTTGTAGCCGAAGGTCACCGGCGTGAGGGGGCCGTAGGCGGGCTTGTAGGCTCCCTGGAGGACGTTCTTCACCAGCGCCGCCCGGTCGAACGCGTAGATCATGGCCTGCCGGACCTTCAGCTCGTCGGTCGGCGCGCGCTTCACGTTCATGGGCCAGCCCCACGGCATGCCGGGCTGGGGCGCGCTCTTGACCTGGAAGCGGGGATCGGCGCGCAGCCGCTCGAGCTGGTGGGTCGGCGGCATGTCCACCGCGTCCACTTGGCCCGACTCGAGGGCGGCCAGTCGGGCGCCGGCGTCCGGGATCTGGCGGAACGTGAGGGTGGCGAAGTAGGCGGGCCCCTTGTGGAGGAACGGGGGGCCCCAGTTGTAGTCGGCGTTGCGCACCAGCTTCACGTGCTGGTTCTGCACCCACTCGGCGAACTTGAAGGGTCCGGTGCCGACGGGTTTACGCCCGAACTCGCCCCCCTGCTCCTTGACGGCCTTGGGCGACACGGGCGCGAAGAATACCTGGCTGATCACGGTCAGGAAGGACGCCTTGGGCTTCTTGAGGACGATCCGGACGGTGTTGCCGTCCACCACCTCGGTGTGGTCGTAGAAGCCGCGCAGGGCGACGCCGGCCTGGCGAGACTTCGTCTCCGGGTCGACCATCCGGTCGAAGCTGAACTTGACGGATTCGGCGTTGAAGGGCGTGCCGTCGTGGAACGTGACGCCTCGCTTCAGCTTGAAGGTCCAGACGAGGCCATCGGCGCTGGCCGACCACGAATCGGCCAACCCCGGGGAGAACTCGCCGTTGGCCCGGAGATAGACCAGCGGGTCGAAGATGTTCGTCATGATGAAATGACTCACCGACTGGGAGGTCACGTGGGGGTCGAGGGTGTCGACGAAGCTGGAGGAGTAGCCGAAGGTGAAGTCCCCGCCCGAGAGGGGCTGGTCGGCGGCGTGGCCCGCCGTGATCCCCAGGGCAAGGAATGCGGGGAGGACCAGCCAGGCACGGTGCCCGGACACGCGATCACGGGTCTCCATGGTGTGTGCTCCTTCCGTTCCGAGTGGTCAGGCAGCGGGGCAGCGCTCCGCCCGGTGGCTGGATAGCAGCGTAGCGGAGTTGCGAGCGAGCGCGCAAG
>DASYQW010000379.1 GCA_036005065.1 Candidatus Methylomirabilota bacterium
AACTACATGATCCGGATGGCGTTCTCGCCGCTTCTCCAACCGGTGATGGCCGAGTTCGGGCTGAGGCACGCCGAGGCGGGCTTCCTCTTCTCCGTCTTCTTTTACGGCTACATCGCCATGCTGGTCCCCGCCGGGCTGCTCGGCGATCGCCTCGGACGCAAGCGAGTCCTCGTCACGGGCATTCTCCTGGTGGCCCTGGCGACCGTCATGACCGGGCTGGCCCGGACGCTCGTCGTGCTCGGGCTCGCCCGGCTCGTCACCGGGCTGGCCCAGGGAATGTACTTCCCGAACGACCGGCCGATCATCGCCGCCGCCACCCCGCGCGATCGCCTCGCGCTCGGCCAGGGCGTATCCTTCTCGGGCGTCGGGGTCGGGAACGCGCTCGGGGTGATCGTGGGAGGTGCCCTCGGCGCGCTCATCCCGTGGCGCCACGTGTTCTTCGTGCTCACGGTCCTGCCGCTCGTCTCGGCCACGCTCATCGCCTGGTTCGTCCCCGAGCCGAGGGGCGCGCGCTGTCCCGTTCCGCTCGGACCCGACGAGGTGGGCATGGGACGCGCCGGGGTCTTCCGCCATCGTGACCTCTGGGTCCTCGGCCTGGCGGGGATCGCCCCCATGTGGAGTCAGTGGCTGATCGGGACCTGGGGTCCCGCGCTCTTCGCCGAGGTCGGAGTCCGGGAGCTGGGCTGGTCGGCGCTCTACGCGAGCCTCCTCGGCGTGGCGGCCCTGCCGGGACTCTTCACGATGGGCGCCGTGTCCGATCGCCTTCTGCGGCGTGGCATCGGGCGGAAAGCGGTAGTGGCCGGGGTGATCCTTTGCCTGGCGATCTCGGTCGCCGCCACGGGGCTGACCGTACAGCTGCGGGCTCCGGTCTGGCTCCTCGCCGTGCTCGTCTTCATCACGAGCTTCTTCGTCTGGGGCGCCTGGGCTCCGGCCTATGCCTTGATGGCCGAGCTGTTCCCCCAGCGGGTGATGGGCAGCGCCTACGGCCTTCTCAACGCGATCTGCTTCGTCTCGGGGCTCCTCGCCCCATACTTCACGGGCTGGATCAGGGACTGGACGGGGTCTTTCGCCGGGGGATGCTACCTCGCGGCGCTGGTGGCGCTCGCCGGCGTGCCCGTCGCCTTGGCTGTGCGGCCGGCCTTCCGGCTGACGACGGCGGCGGTTCCGGCACCGACCTCCGCGGCCGTCACGCGCTGAGGAACGGGGAGGGTCTCACATGCGACTCGGCAATGCCGCTCACGGCTCGACGGTCGGCGGCCGCCGCTCCGGCGTCGGCCCCAGGCCATACCGCTCGCGGAGCAGGTCGACCAGCGCCTGCGGCACCCGCTCGGTCGCGCCGAGGCAGGACTGGCAGATGAGCCGGACATGGCGAGTCCCGAACTCTTCCCACAACCCGACCTTGTGGAAGATCTCGACGGTCTTGGTCGGCCCGTCCCAGGCCACGAGGTAGAGGTGACAGCTCGGGCAGACGTAGTGACCGGGTCCCGGTCTCGACCGCGGAGCGTCGGGCGCCATGGCTTGCCTCCTCCAGATCGGCAGCGACCGTCAGGCTCGCTCCACTATACGGCATTCGGCCGCCGGGGTGGGACATCCGGGCCCCGCCCAACCGGGGGCCGCGCGCCCCGAGGGCGCAATCCACGGTTGTATAATGGCCGCGTGATCAGCCGCCGCGCCCGTTCAGGGCTTCTGCTCGCCGCGCTGCTCCTTCTGGGCGCCCTCCCGGCCCGGGCGGCGGAGGTCGTCGAGGCGACGCTCGAGAACGGGCTCAAGGTGCTCCTCCTCGAAGACCACCGGAGCCCCGTGATCAGCCTCCAGATCTGGTACCGGGTGGGCTCGCGCAACGAGCGGATCGGCCTCTCCGGGCTCTCCCACTACCTCGAGCACATGATGTTCAAGGGCACGTCGAAATACGGACCGCGCGCCTACGCGCGGCTGGTGGAGGAGCAGGGCGGGCAGGAGAACGCCTTCACGGCCCAGGACGCGACGACCTACTTCGTCAACATCGTCGCCGACAAGATCGAGCTCATCCTCGACCTGGAGGCCGAGCGGATGCGCCACCTCCTCCTCGAGGCGCGCGAGGTCGATGCCGAGCGCAAGGTCATCCTCGAGGAGCGGCGGACCCGTACCGAGGACGACCCGATCGGCACCCTGGCCGAGGAGCTGAACGCGGTCGCCTTCAAGGCCCACCCCTACCGGATCCCCCCCATCGGCTTCATGGACGACATCCAGCGGATCACCGCCCAGGACCTCCGGCGCTGGTACGACACCTACTACGTCCCGAACAACGCCGTGCTGGTGGCCGTCGGGGATTTCGTGGCCGCCGAGCTGCTGGCCAAGATCCGGGCGCGGTTCGAGGCGATCCCGCGGAGCCCCGATCCCCCGGCGGTCCAGATCGTGGAGCCGGCCCAGCGGGGGGAACGGCGCGTCTGGGTGAAGAAGGAAGCGCAGCTGCCCGTCATCTTCATGGGCTACCACACCCCGAACATCACCTCCCCCGACGCCTATGCCCTCGAGGTCACGGCCACCATCCTGTCGGCCGGGCGGACCTCGCGGCTCTACCGGCGACTCGTCTACGAGGAGCGGCTGGCGCTGGACGCCGGCGGGGACTACACGCGGCTCAGCCTCGACCCCGACATGTTCACGTTCTACGCCACCGTCCTCCCCGGCAAGACCGTGGAGGACGTCGAGCGCGTCCTCCTGGCCGAGGTGGAGCGGCTCCGGACCGAGCCGGTCGGGGCGGAGGAGCTCCAGCGCGCCAAGAACCAGCTCGAGTCGGGATTCGTCTTCGGGCAGGACTCGGTGTACGTCCGGGCGTCCACGCTCGCCCGTCACGAGCTGGTGGGCAGCTGGCGCCTCCGCGACGAGTTCCTGCCCCGGATCCGCGCCGTCACCGCCCGGGACATCCAAGACGTCGCCCGGCGCTACTTCGTGGGCGACCACCAGACTACGGCGATCCTCGTCCCCGTTCCGCCTGCTGCGTCTCAGCCGGCCCGGTAGGGCGCGGCGATGTCCGGTCTCGGGAAGATCCTGCGTGGCAGCCTCGTCCTCGTCATCCTCCTGATCGCCGGCGCCGGCGTCGGCCTCTGGGCGCTCTCCCGGCGCGACAGCACCGGCGCGGGCTTGAAGGTGACCGGCACCATGGAGGCCACCCAGGTCGACATCGGCGCGAAGACGACCGCGCGGATCCGCGCGATCCGCGTCGAGGAAGGGCAGCGCGTCCGGCGGGGGGACCTCCTCATCCTCCTCGACGACGACCAGCTCCGGGCGGAGCTCGCCCGGCTGGAGGCCGCGGTCCAGGTCGCCCAGGCCCAGCTCAAGGACCTCCTGGCCGGGGCGCGTCCCGAGGAGATCCGCGCCGCCCGCCAGGCGGTGGTTCAGGCCGAGGCGCGCCTGCGGGACCTCGAGGCGGGCGCCCGCCAGCAGGAGATCGAGCAGGCGCGGCAGAGCCTCGCCTCGGCCCAGGCCACCCGCGAGTGGGCCGAGAAGGAGTACCAGCGGTTCCAGCGCCTGCTCGATCAGGGGCTGGTGGCCGTGCAGGACCGCGATCGCACCTGGCAGGCGCTGGAGGTCGCCCGGGCCCAGGAGCGCGCGGCGCGCCAGCAGCTCGAGCTGTTGCTGGCCGGGCCCCGCCCCCAGCAGGTCGAGGCGGCCCGCGCCGAAGTGCGGCAGGCCCGCGAGCGGCTCCAGCTCATCGAGGCGGGCCCCCGCCCGGGTCAGGCGGAGGCGGCGCGGGCGCAGGTGGCCCAGGCCGAGGCGGCCCTCGCCGAGGCGAAGGCCCGGCTCGCCGACACCCGGATCGATTCCCCCGCCGACGGCGTCGTGCTGCGGAAGAACCTCGAGCCCGGCGCGACCGCGACGCCGGGCACGCCGATCGTGACGCTGGTGAACCCCGGGGACCTCTGGCTCCGAGGTTACATCGCGGAGACCGACCTCGGGCGGGTCCGGGTGGGGCAAGCGGCCCGCATCACGGTGGACGCGTTCCCGGGCCGACCCTTCGACGGACGCGTGAGCGAGATCGCCTCGGAGGCCGAGTTCACTCCGCGGAACGTCCAGACCCAGAAGGAACGGGTGAACCTGGTCTTCCGCGTGAAGATCACCGTCGCCAATCCCGACGGGCGCCTCAAGCCCGGAATGCCCGCCGATGCCGTCATCCTCGTCGACTGACGCACGGTCGAGGTGAGGAGGGCCGCGTGACCGAGCCCGAGCATCTTCCGGAGCACATCCGGCTCGCCCAGAGCTTCGCCGCCTGGATCGACGCCGACCCGGACTGGGAGCGGCTGGCGCCGGTGCCGTTCAGCACCGTCTGCTTCCGGGCGCGTCCCCGCGCCTGGCCGGCCGACGATCCGCGTCTGAATCCGCTCAACGAGCGCCTCCTGGAGGCGGTCAATGCCACGGGCGAGATCCTCCTCTCCCATGACGTGCTCGGCGGCCGGTACGTCCTCCGGTTCGCGGTCGGCCACCTCCGGACCGAGGAGCGCCACGCTCGGCGGGCCTGGGAGATCCTGCGCGCCGAGGCGCTCCGGCTGGGCGCGGCCCCGACCGTCGTCGCCCGACGTGGCTGAGCGCGCCTCGGCGAGGGCCGCCGCCGCGCCGGCGGTCGTCACCGAGGGGTTGACCAAGCGCTTCGGCAAGTTCACGGCGGTGGACCACATCGACCTCCTGGTCCACGCCGGCGAGCTCTACGGCTTCCTGGGCCCGAATGGCGCCGGGAAGTCGACGACGCTCCGGATGCTGTGCGGCATCCTCGAGCCGACCGAGGGGACGGGGCGGGTGCTCGGCTTCGACCTCCGCACCGAGCCCGAGCGCATCAAGGCCGCCATCGGCTACATGTCCCAGCGCTTCTCGCTCTACGACGACCTCACCGGCGAGGAGAACCTGACCTTCTACGCCACCGTCTACGGCGTGCCGAGCCGCGAGCGCCGGGACCGCATCCAGCGGATGATCCAGCTCGCCGACCTCGTCGGGCGGGAGGACGTCCTGGCCGGCCGGCTCTCGGGCGGCTACCGGCAGCGGCTCGCCCTGGCCTGCGCCTTCGTCCACGCCCCGCGCCTGGTCTTCCTCGACGAGCCGACGGCCGGGGTCGATCCGGTCTCCCGGCGCACGTTCTGGGAGCTTATCCGCCGCCTCGCCGACAGCGGGGTCACGGTGGTGGTGACGACCCACTACATGGACGAGGCGGAGCACTGCGATCGGCTCGGCTTCATCTATCAGGGGAAGCTGATCGCGCAGGGAAGCCCCGCCACCATCAAGGCCGAGACCTTCCGCAAGCCCGTGTTTCAGGTCGAGACGCCGGATCCCCGCCGGGCCGTGGACCGCCTCGCCGATTGGCCGGCCGCCGAGGAGGTGGTCCGCTACGGGCCGCTCGTCCGCGTCGTCGCGGCCGACGCCGACCTCACGCCCGAAGCGGTCCAGGCCGAGCTCCGGGCCGCCGGGCTCGAGGCGGTCGTCGTGCCCGTCACCCCGACGGTGGAGGACCTGTTCATCTCCTTCGTGGACCGTGAGCGCAAGAGCCGTCTCCGGGAGCAGCTCCGGGCGCTCAGCGTGGAGATCGAGGCGCAGGCGCGCGACGGCGCCTGAGCGGGACAGCGGCGATGACGCGGCTCCGCGGGATCATCTGGAAGGAGTTCGTGCAGCTCCGGCGCGACCCGATGGCGCTCACGCTCACCCTGTTCATCCCCGTCGCGATGCTGTTCATCTTCGGGTACGCCATCAATACCGACGTCAAGCACCTGCCCACCGTGGTGCTCGACCAGTCGCGCGACGTCGAGGCCCAAAAGCTCCTGGAGGCCTTCGCCAACAGCCAGTACTTCGACCTCACCTACTACGCCCGGTCGCACGGAGAGGTCACGCGGCTGATCGACACCGGCCGCGCCAAGGTGGGGATCGTGATCCCCCCCGACTTCGCGGCCCGGCTCCGCGGTCGCGGAGG
>DASYQW010000380.1 GCA_036005065.1 Candidatus Methylomirabilota bacterium
GCTTCGCCCGCGCAACTTCCTCCTGGGAGGGGGCCGTCGAGGCCTCCTCCCATTATCTAGGGGCGCAGGAGTTCGTAGACCACCGTCCACAGCTTGGCGAGCTCCCACGCCTGGCGCCAGGCCGGCGGGCGGCCCTCGACGTGGGCCACGAGGTCGACCAGGATCAGGCGTGTCCGCGCGGGATCGGCTGCCGCCATCAGACGGAGGCTCTCCGTGTACGGGATCGCGGGATCGTCGCGGCCGTGGACGAGCACGAGTCGTGCGGCGACGCGGCGGACGTACCGCGCTGGCGAGAGGGCGTCGAGCAGGGCCTGCGTCTCCGCCGGGAGCGCCGCCAGGAGGCCGTCGACGCGGGCCGGGTCCCGGTTGTCCAGGAGCGCCACCACCGCGCGGGCCTCGGGTCCGGCAGAGGGCGGAAGCGGCTGTCCGGCGAGGGCCGCCTCCACGAGGGCGCGGTCGGTGGGATCGCGCACGAGATCGAGATTCAGGGCGATGAAGGCGCGCGCCAGCGTGGGGTCGAACCCGGCGCGGCCGGATCGCCCTTGGTAGGCGTACACGCCGGTCGTGAAGTACCGGACCAGCTCGCGCGCGTCCGCGTAGCCCCCGAGACTGACGACGAGGCGGACCCGAGGCGCCGCCGCGGGCTCGGCGGCGGCCGCCAGGGCGGGCTGGATCCCGACGCTGATCCCGACGACGGCCAGCCGATCCCCCCGGAGGCCCGGCTCGGCGGCGAGCCGCGCGATGGCGGCGGCGACGACCGGGGTGTCGCCGGGATGGAGCCGCTGGCGCCGCATGGCGGGCAGATCGGGAACGAGGACGGCGAGGCCGGCCCGCGCCAGGAGGCCCGCCGCCTGGCCGAGACGCCGATCGTCCTTCCCCTCGGGCGTGAGCCCGTGGACCAGCACGAGGCCGTGGTGGGGAGGACGCCGGGCCGGGCGCCAGAGATCGCCCACGACGCCCGGGGCGAGGACCAGCGGCTCGCGCCGCGGCGCCTCCGTCGTGTCCGACAGCCAAGGGCGCGCGCCATCGGTGAGGAACTCGGCCAGGAACCGGACCGCGGTGCCGGCGGCCCCGACCCGGAGGCCGAGCGGGAGCGCGAGAGCCAGCAGAACGAAGCAGGCGGCCCAGCCGGCGGCGAGCCGCCCGCCCGGCCGCCTCGGGACCGCCGTGAGCCACCCGGTCACGCCGGTATCATATCGCCCGCACGGGGAGGGACGCCGTGGCGCACGACACCGTGATCGCGTTCATCGGCGTGCCGTACGACGGGGCCGCCACCCTCGGCTGGCCCGGCGCGCGATACGCCCCGGCCGAGGTCCGTCGGCACCTCGGCTGGATGACGATGCGGGTCCAGAACCGCGCGATCTACTCGATCGACGAGGACCGCATCGTCCCCTTCGACCCGGCGCAGCTCGTGGACGCCGGGGATGCCGCGGTGGTTCCCCACGATCTCGGGGCCACCCTCGCCGCCGCCCGGGCCAAGACCCGGGCGGAGACCGCGGCGGGCCGCATCCCGGTCGTGGTGGGCGGAGACGACTCGATCCTCTTCGCGGCCGTCGCCGGCTGCCACGACGGGATCGAGGAGACGGGCGGCTCACTGGCCGTCGTGCACTTCGACGCGCACCTGGACCTGCTCGACGAGTCGCCGGCGCAGGGGCGCTACAGCCAGTCGAGCGGGATGCGCCGCGCCCTCGAGCTCCCCCGGGTGGCGCCGGGCCACTCGGTCCAGGTCGGCACCCGGAACTTCAACTTTCCGTCCTCCAAGCGCTTCATCGACGCCGTCGGGCTCACCGAGCTGCCCGCCAGGGCCGTGCTCCGCCACGGGACAGACTGGACCCTCGCGCGCATCCGGGAGCGCATCGCGGGGGCGGACCACGTCTTCGTGTCGGTCGACATGGATGTGCTCGACCCCGCCCATGCGCCGGGCGTGGGCTGGCACGAGCCGGGCGGGTTGACGAGCCGCGAGCTGATCGACCTGGTGGTGAGCCTGGCCCCGCTCACGCGGGGATTCGCGCTGAACGAGGTGAACCCGATGACGGATCACCGGGCGCAGACGAGCATCCTGGCGGCGAACCTGGTCTTCCAGTTTGCGGTGGCGGCGGCCGGGCGTCCCTGAGCCCCGGCCGGTTCACCGTTCAGTCTGGGTCGGCTACGTCCGATTGACGCACTTGACGAGGTGCCACCCGCGCAGGAGGTTGACGCGCCGGGTGACCTCCGGAGTGAGGCCGACGGCCTTGAGGAGGGGGGTCAGCGCCAGGTTCGTCTTCCAGCCGAGATGCGCGCACACCGGCGCCAGCGCGTCCTCGATCCGCCGCATCAGGGAGTTCTCGCTCCGGAAGTGGTTGAGGATCACGATGGTCCCGCCGGGCTTGGTCACGCGCCGCATCTCTCGCAGGACGGCGACCGGATCGGGAACGGCGCTGATGACATAGGTGGCCAGGGTCGCGTCGAACTCCGCCTCGCCGAAGTCCATGGCCGAGGCATCCATGACCTTCAGGATCGCGTTGTCCATCCGCAGGTTGTCGACCTTCTCCTGGGCCTTCCTCAGCATGCCTTCGGAGAGGTCGATCCCGACCAGGTCGATGCCGCGCGGATAGAACGGCAGGTTGAGCCCGGTCCCGATGCCGACCTCCAGGACCCGCCCGCGGGGGGGACTGCCGAGGAGGCGAACGGCGGCGATCCGGCCCGGCTCGAAGATCTTCTTGAACAGGAAGTCGTAGATCGGCGAGTAGAAATCGTAGGCGCGCCGGACCTGCCGCTCTTCCAGAGAGACTTCCAAGTCGCGTCCTCCTCTAGCGCCCTTCAGGTCGGCTCCGTAGTTCTAGCATTTTGCCGAAGGATCCGCAAGAACGATTCCCCTCACTGCAGGAACCGGAGCAGGGCCGTCGCGAGCCCCAGGAAGGAGAGGAACCCGAAGCAATCGGTGAACGTCGTCACGATCACGCCGGTCGCGACAGCCGGGTCCACGTGAATCAGCTTGAGGGCCACCGGGATGAGCGTCCCGGCCAGCCCTGCCACCAGCATGTTCGTGATCATCGCCAACCCGAGGATCAGGCCGAGCCACGCGTTCCCCTTCCAGAGATAGGCGATCAGGCCCGCCGCCAGCCCGGTGCCGACGCCGTTGGCGACGCCGATCAGCACCTCGCGGGCCAGCACCTTGCGCGTGTTGGCCAGCGTCAGGTCGCCCAGGGCGATCGCCCGGACGATGACCGTGAACGTCTGGATCCCGGCGTTCCCGCCCATCCCGGCCACGATGGGCATGAAGACCGCCAGCACCGCCGCCGTCTGGATGGCCGGCTCGAACAAGGCCACCACGCTGGCGGCCAGGATCGCGGTGGGCAGGTTGACGAGGAGCCAGAAGAAGCGGCGGCGCACCACCTTGGTCGGCGGGTCGAAGATCGTCTCGTCGCCCGCGACGCCGCCCAGGCGATGGATGTCCTCGGTGGCCTCCTCGTGGATGACGTCGATGACGTCGTCCACGGTGATGGTTCCCAGGAGCCGGTTGTCCTTGCTGACGACCGGCACCGCCACGAGGTTGTGCTTGGTGACGAGCCGGGCGACCTCTTCCTGATCGGTGTCGGCGCTCACGCTGACGACGTCCGCCCGCCGGATCGCGTGGACGGGCGTCGAGGGGTCGGCCGTGATCAGCCGGCGCAGGGGGACGACGCCCACCAGGTGGTCGTGGTCGTCCACGACGTAGACGTAGAAGAGGCCCTCGGCCGCCGCGGACTTGCGGACATGATCGAGAGCCTGACCCACGGTCATGTCCTCGTGCACGGCCACGAACTCGGGCGTCATGATGCCGCCCGCGGTGGACTCGCCGTAGCGGAGGAGCTCCTGGACCTCCTCGGACTCCTCCTCCTTCATCAGGTCGAGGATCTGCTCGGCTTGCGCCTCGGGCAGGGTCTCGACCACGTCGGCCGCCTCGTCGGGCGGCATGCGGTCGAGGATCTCGGAGACCTCTCCCTGGTCGAGCGCCTGCACGAGCTCGAGCAGGCTGTCGTCGTCCATCTCGGCCAGGACGGCGCCGGCCCGCTCTCGGGGAAGGTCCCGGAAGAGCCGGACCTGATCGCCGATCGGCAGCTCGCGCAGCACCCGGGCCAGGTCGGCCGGGTGAGTGGACTCCAGCAGCTCCGTGAGCTGCTCGGGATGCGGCTCCGGATCGGCCAGCAGCCGCGAAACCTCCTGTTGCAGGCGCGAGGTCTCCTCGGCTTCCATCACCATCGCGTCACGGGCCGGGGCGCGGGGTAGGACCCATGGGCGGCCCGGGCTCGGGGCCGGTCACCTCGCGGGCCGGCGGCGCCACCGCTCGGCGCCGCTGCCAGCGCCGGAGCCGCGCCGCCAGGCCGAAGAGCCCCGCCACCAGCGCGCCCACCGTCGTGGATCCGAGGGTCACGACGGCGACCGAGGCCTGGATCTGCCAGTGCAGAAACCGGACCGTGACGGAGTCGGCGTTCTGAAGGGCGAAGACGGCGACCACCAGCAGGAGGAGGCTGATCAGGACGAAGACCCACTGCATCCTACTTCATGGGAGGGGGCCGCGACGGCCCCCTCCCAAACCTCCCCCGACCTTTCGGGCCGGGTGGGTGGGCGCGGCGGCAAAAGCCGCCGCCCGGAAGCTGTTCCATGCATGCCGGGCAGCAGCGAGGGCTCGCCATGTGCTCCGAAGATCCGCTACGACCGGAGCAGGTCCTTGGCCCCCGAGCCTCCGCTCTTGACGAGCTCGAGCATGCCGGTCTTGAGGTTCGCCTTGACGAGCCCGAGGGCCGGGATCTGGTCTGACACCCAGACCGTTCCGTCCGCCCAGGAGCCGCGCGTGGCCGCGAAGGTTCCCGCCGGCACCGTCACGCTCTCCTTGGCGCCCCCTTTCAGGGCCGCCTCCCGGAGCGGACGGAAGCCGCTCTCCGGGGTCTCGATCACGCCCTTCGGCCGCTGGATCACGCTGCGGAGGGCCTTGCCCGTGGCCCGCTCCACCTGAGTCTGCGTGACCGAGAGCGGGGTCCCGTCCGCGGTTTGCTGGGTGACGATCTGAAGCGTGTAGGTCCTGGCGTCGCCCCGCACGATCGAGTAGGTGACGAAGATCGGGGCCGGGGGCGCGGTCTCCTTGGCGATCGACCAGCTGACCTGTCCCCCCTGGCCTTCCTGGCGGACGAGAACGGGTACCTCCTCGGTCACCGAGGAGGTCCAGCGGTACGTCGCCCACGTGCCCACCGTGGGGCCGGTGGCGGTCGCGGCCACGGCCCCGACCGCGAGCGTCGCCAGGAGAAGCGCGACGAGACCCCAGCGGCCGGCGGCAGCTCCAAGAGCGCGTCGTGCATGCGTCGTCATCGGCCGGTCCTCACGACAAAGTGCGCCCGGCGGTTGAGGGCCCAGGCGAGCTCGTTGTGACTCGGGTCGAGGGGGCGCTCCTCGCCGAACGAGATCACGTCGATGCGGTTCGGATCGACCCCGAGGGACACCAGGTAGTCCTTGGCCGTCTGCGCGCGGCGCTGGCCGAGCGCCAGGTTGTATTCGGTCGTGCCGCGTTCGTCGGCGTGGCCCTCGATGAGCACGTTGTAGGTCGGGTTCGCTTTCAAGGCCTGCGCCAGATCTTCGAGGTGGCGCCGGGCATCGTCGGTCAGATCGTAGCGATCGAACTCGAAGTGGAGGTCGCTGATGGCCGAGCGCACCGGCGCCGGGAGGGCGGACGGCGGGACGGCGGCGGCCGGGGGCGGAGCCCCTGGCGCAGCGGGGGCTCCCGGGGCGCCGGGCGCGGCCGGACCTCCAGGCGCAGCCGGAGCCCCCGGGGCGCCTGGCGCTCCGGGAGCCCCGGGAGCGCCAGGGGCCGCGGGCGCTCCGGGCGCGGCGGGGGCGCCGGGCGCGGCGGGCGCCCCGGGGGCTCCGGGCGCCGCAGGGGCGCCGGGGGCTCCGGGCGCCGCAGGG
>DASYQW010000381.1 GCA_036005065.1 Candidatus Methylomirabilota bacterium
CGGGGGAGGGTCCGAGCGCGGGCTTGGCCCGCGCCACGGTTCCCGGGGGAGGTCTCGGCGGGAGTCTGCCGCGACCCCCTCCGCAACGGGACGCAGAGGGTGATGGAGTTTCTCGGGAAGATCCGCGAGTTCTTTCACGACGTGCTGGTCGAGTTCCGCAAGGTGAGCTGGCCCAGCCGGCGCGAGGTCATGGGCTCGACGACCGTCGTCATCGTGGTGGTGGTGGTCCTGGCGGTGTTCCTGGCCGCGGTGGACATCGCGCTCTCCCGGCTGGTCGGCCTCATCTTGCACTAGGACGGTCATGGCGAAGCAGTGGTACGTGGTGCACACCTACTCGGGATTCGAGAACAAGGTGGCCGAGGCGATCCGGCAGCGGGCGAAGATCTTCGGCCAGGAGGACCACATCAGCCAGGTGGTCATTCCCACCGAAGAGGTCGTCGAGGTCCGGAAGGGACAGAAGCGGATCACGCCGCAGAAGTTCTTCCCGGGTTACGTGCTGGTCGAGATGGAGATGACGGACGACTCCTGGCATCTGGTGAAGTCGACGCCCAAGGTGACCGGGTTCGTCGGGTCGGGCCCGCGTCCCGCGCCGCTGCCGCAGGGGGAGGTCGAGGAGATCCTGCGACAGATGGAGGTGGGGGCGGAGAAGCCCAAACCCAAGTCCATCTTCCAGAAGGGCGACAAGGTGAGGGTGGTCGAAGGTCCCTTCGTCAATTTCACCGGGACCATCGAGGACATGAACCCCGAGCGCGGAAAGCTCAAGGTCATGGTGGCGATCTTTGGTCGGCTGACGCCCGTTGAGCTCGAATACTACCAAGTGGAGCGCATGTAGCGATGGAAGGCCTACGGAAGCGCAGAGCAGGCCTCGGTCCGGACGGGCGCTCCCTGCGACAGAGAGGGTGACGGGGATCCATGGCCAAGAAGATCCAGGCGGTCGTCAAGCTCCAGATCCCGGCCGGCAAGGCCAACCCCTCGCCGCCGGTGGGACCCGCCCTCGGCCAGCACGGCGTGAACATCATGGAGTTCTGCAAGAGCTTCAACGCGCAGACGGGCTCCCAGGAGGGTCTGATCCTTCCGGTCGTGGTGACCATCTACGCCGACCGGTCGTTCAGCCTGGTCGTGAAGACTCCGCCGGCCTCCGTGCTACTCAAGCGCGCGGCCGGGATCGCCAAGGCGTCGGCCAACCCCCTCAAGGACAAGATCGGCAAGGTGACGCGGGGCCAGGTGCGCGAGATCGCCCAGACCAAGCTGCCCGATCTCAACACCGACAACGTCGACCAGGCCATGCGGATCGTCGAGGGGACGGCGCGCAGCATGGGCATCGAAGTCGTCGGGTAGGGAGGCATCGATGGCGGTAGGAAAGCTCTACGCGAAGGCGGTCGAGCAGATCGATCCGACGAAGGCGTACACGGTCGAGGAAGCGGTCGACCTCGTGAGGAAGGTCGCCTACGCCAAGTTCGACGAGACGGTGGAGATGGCCGTGCGCCTCGGGGTGAACCCCAAGTACGCGGACCAGATGGTCCGTGGCGCAGTGGTGCTGCCGCACGGCACCGGCAAGGCCGTGCGGGTCCTCGTGTTCGCCAAGGGCGAGAAGGAGCGCGAGGCCCGCGAGGCGGGGGCCGATTTCATCGGGGCCGAAGACATGGTCGAGAAGATCCAGGGCGGCTGGCTCGACTTCGACACTGCCGTCGCCACCCCCGACCTGATGGGGCAGGTGGGGCGGCTCGGCAAGATCCTGGGCCCGCGAGGGCTGATGCCGAACCCCAAGGTCGGCACCGTGACCTTCGACATCGCGCGGGCGGTGCGGGAGGTCAAGGCCGGGAAAGTCGAGTTCAAAGTGGATAAGGCCGGCAACGTGCACGTCCCGGTAGGGAAGAAGTCGTTCTCGGCCGAACAGCTCGCGGCCAACGCGCACGCCGTGCTGGAGGCCCTGGCGAAGGCGAAGCCGGCCGCCGCCAAGGGCCAGTATTTCCGCAGCATCACGCTGGCGACGACGATGGGACCCGGGATCCCGGTGGACGTCCAGCGGGTCGCGAACCTCTACAAGAAGTGAGGAGCCCACTGTGCCGACGCAGGCCAAGGCCGAGACGATCGAAGAGCTGAAGAGCAGCCTGGCCGACGCCCGGGCCGCCGTGCTCACGGAGTACCGGGGGCTCACGGTCCAGCAGCTGTCCGAGCTGCGGAAGCAGCTCAGAGCGGCGGCGGCGGAATACCGCGTCGTCAAGAACCGACTCGCGCGGATCGCGCTGGAGGGCTCGCCCCTGGCGGGATTGCGGGCGCATCTGACGGGGCCGACCGGCCTCGTCATCGTGCGGCGGGACCCGGTGGCGGTGGCCAAGGCCCTGTCCGCCTTCACCCGCACCAACCCCGCGCTCACGGTGAAGGCCGGGGTCATCGATGGCCAGATTCTGGAGCCGCGGGAGCTACGGGCGGTGGCCGACCTCCCGTCGCGGGAGGCGCTCCGGAGTCAGCTGATCGGCGCCGTCCAGGGGCCGATGGGGCAGCTGGTGGGGCTCCTCACGGCCCCGCATCGCGAGCTGGTCCACGTTCTCGCGGAACGTGGCAAGGCCGCCTCGGGCGATGACGCGACCCAAATGGCCGGCGAATCTCACACCACGACGGAGGGATAGATGGCGACCAGGATCGAGGAGATCGCGGAGCAGCTGGACCACTTGACCTTGCTGGAAGCGGCCCAGCTCTCGAAGCTCTTGCAGGAGAAGTGGGGAGTGTCGGCGGCGCCGGCCGCGGTGGCGGCTGGTCCTGGCGGGGCCGGGGCCGGGGCGGCGCCGGCGGCGGTCGAGGAGGAGAAGACCGAGTTCGACCTGGTCCTCACCGGCGCCGGTGAGAAGAAGATCCAGGTGATCAAGGTCGTTCGTGAGCTCACCGGACTGGGCCTGAAGGAAGCCAAGGCGGTCGTCGACGAGGCGCCCAAGCCGGTGAAGGAAAAGGTGTCCAAGACCGAAGCCGAGGACATGAAGAAGAAGCTCGAGGAGGTCGGCGCCTCCGTCGAGATCAAGTAGCCGCCATGCCGATACCCGTCGCAGCCCGGTGTCCTCGGCCCTCGCCGCACCTCGACGTATGCGGCATACGGCTCGGTGCGGCTCGGGCCTGCGTCCTTGACCGGCTCGGGTCTCAGCCCGGCGGGCGCGGCGATCGCGCCACCGCCGGTCGCCTGAGTGAGAGGGAATAGATGGCAGGACAGATCCAGTGCGGTCGTCGGACTCGGAAGGACTTCGGGAAGATCCCCTCCATCGTGGAGATCCCGAACCTGATCGAGATTCAGCGGAACTCGTACGAGGCGTTCCTCCAGAAGGACTACGCCCCCGAGCACCGGGAAGAGATGGGCCTCCAGGGCGTCTTCAAGAGTGTCTTCCCGATCACGGACTACAACGAGAACGCCTCACTGGAGTTCGTGGGCTATCACTTCGGCGAGCCGAAGTACACCGTCGAGGAATGCCACGACCGGGGCATGACGTTCGCCATTCCCCTCAAGGTGACGCTGCGCCTGGTGGTCTATGAGCACGACAAGGAAGCGCGCTCCCGCACCGTGAAGGACATCAAGGAGCAGGAAGTTTATCTGGGCGAGCTGCCGCTCATGACCGAGAAGGGAACCTTCATCATCAACGGGACCGAGCGGGTGGTCGTGAGCCAGCTCCAGCGCTCGGCGGGCGTCTTCTTCGATGACGACCGCGGCAAGACCCTCGCCTCCGGCAAGAAGATCTACTCCGCGCGCATCATCCCCTATCGGGGCTCCTGGGTCGAGTTCGAGTTCGACGCCAACGACATCCTCCACGTCCGGATCGATCGACGGCGCAAGATGCTGGTGACCGCGTTCATCCGGGCGTTCTGGTTCCTCGAGAAGAACACCGTCCTCTCCGATGAAGACATTCTGGGCGCGTTCTACGACCTCGAGGAAGTCGTGGGATTCGAGGATGGGCGGGCCCTCGTCAAGCTCGACCCGAGCGTGCACAACGAGGAGACGCGGGTGGCCGAGGACATCAAGCCGCCGCGGCACCGGGAGCCGGTGATCCAGGCCGGCAAGCGCCTCAACGCCAAGGTCGTGGCGAGGCTCCAGGAGCTGGGCGTCGACCGGATCCCGGTCAAGCCCGAGCACCTGGAAGGCCGGCGCACCGGCGGCCGGGTGATCGACCGCGAGACGGGAGAGGTCATCCTGGAGCCCAACCAGGAGCTGACCCACGAGGTCGTGGCGCAGCTGCAGGCTCGGTCGGTGACGCCGTTCAAGGTGATCTACGTCAACCCGGACCGGAATGACGCCTCCATCTACGAGACGCTGGCCCGGGACGGGCACCGGAATCCCGACGAGGCGCTCGTGGAGATGTACCGGCGGCTCCGTCCCGGCGATCCCCCCACCGTGGAGTCGGCCCGGGCCCTCTTCCGAGGGATGTTCCTGGACGCGCGTCGGTACGACCTGGCCCGCGTGGGCCGATTCATGCTGAACAAGAAGCTCGGGATGGAGTCGCCGCTGGCCTGGAAGACGTTGCGCTCGGAGGACATCATCCAGGTGATCCGACGCCTGCTGGCGGTCAAGCAGGAGAAGTATCCGACGGACGACATCGATCACCTGGGCAACCGGCGCGTCCGCTCGGTGGGGGAGCTCCTGGAGAACCAGTTCCGAGTCGGCCTCACGCGCATGGAGCGGGCCGTCAAGGAGCGGATGTCGATCGCCGACATCGAGAATCTCATGCCGCACGACCTGGTCAACGCCAAGCCGGTGTCGGCGGTCGTCAAGGAGTTCTTCGGCTCCTCCCAGCTCTCGCAGTTCATGGACCAGACGAACCCGCTGGCCGAACTGACCCACAAGCGCCGCCTGTCGGCCCTGGGGCCTCGCGGGCTGAGCCGGGAGCGCGCCGGCTTCGAGGTCCGAGACGTCCACCCGACTCACTACGGGCGCATCTGCCCCATCGAGACGCCGGAAGGGCCGAACATCGGGCTCATCTCCTCGCTCTCGACCTACGCCCGCATCAACGAGTTCGGCTTCATCGAGACGCCCTACCGCCGGGTCGAGAACGGTGCCGTCACCGACGACATCATCTTCCTGACCGCCCTCGAGGAGGAGCAGGTCGTCATCGCCCAGGCCAACGCCCAGGTGGACAAGCGGGGGCGCTTCGTGGCCGAGCGCGTGTCGGCCCGGAAGACCGGGGAGTTCAAGCTGGTGCCGCCGGAGGAAGTCCAGTACATGGACGTCTCCCCCAAGCAGCTCGTGTCGGTGGCGGCCAGCCTGATCCCCTTCCTGGAGAACGACGACGCCAACCGCGCCCTGATGGGCTCGAACATGCAGCGGCAGGCGGTGCCGCTGCTGGAGCCGGAGGCGCCGCTGGTCGGCACCGGGATGGAGCACATCGTCGCCCGGGACTCGGGCGCGGTCGTGGTGGCGAAGCGGGGCGGCGTGATCGACTCGGCGGCCGCCGACCGGGTCGTGGTCCGGGCCGAAGCGCGTGGGAAGAAGGCCGATCCGGTCCAGGATCTGCCGCTCGACATCTACAACCTGACGAAGTACCAGCGCTCGAATCAGAACACCTGCATCAACCAGAAGCCGATCGTCCGGAAAGGCCAGCGGGTCACCGCCGGGGAGGTCATCGCCGACGGTCCGGCCACCGATCAGGGCGAGCTGGCGCTGGGCCGGAACGTCCTGGTGGCGTTCATGCCCTGGGGCGGGTACAACTTCGAGGACGCCATCCTGGTCTCGGAGCGCCTGGTGAAGGATGACCGGTACACCTCGATCCACATCGAGGAATTCGAGATCCAGGCGCGGGACACCAAGCTCGGCAAGGAGGAAATCACTCGCGACATCCCCAACGTGTCCGAGGAGGCCCTCAAGGACCTCGACGAGTCGGGCATCGTCCGCATCGGGGCCAAGGTCAAGGCGGGCGACATCCTGGTCGGAAAGATCACCCCGAAGGGGGAGACCCAGCTCACTCCCGAGGAGAAGCTCTTGCGGGCGATCTTCGGCGAGAAGGCCGGGGACGTGCGGGACACGTCGCTGACCGTGCCGCCGGGGATCGAGGGCACGGTGGTGGACGTCAAGGTCTTCTCGCGGCGCGGCATCGACAAGGACGAGCGCGCCAAGTCGATCGAGGAGGAAGAGGTCGGCCGCCTGGAAAAGGACTACCAGGACGAGGTCGCCATCGTCGAGATGGAACGCGACCAGAAGCTGAAGAACCTCCTGGTCGGCAAGACCCTGATCCAGGACCTGGTGGACGGAAAGAAGCGGACGCTGGGCCGCAAGGGCCAGAAGATCGAGCGGGCCTGGCTGGATGAGCTGAGCTGGGACGAGCTGACCAAGGTGAAGGTCAAGGAGGACGAGGGGCTCGCATCCAACATTCGCAAGATCGACGAGAAGGCCGAGGAGGACATGGAGATCCTGCGGACGATCCGGGAGGAGAAGGTCGCCCGGCTCCGACGCGGCGACGACCTGCCGCCCGGCGTGATCAAGATGGTGAAGGTCTACGTGGCCGTCAAACGGAAGCTCTCGGTCGGCGACAAGATGGCGGGCCGGCACGGCAACAAGGGCGTCGTCTCGCGGGTCCTCCCGGAGGAAGACATGCCCTACCTGCCGGACGGCACACCGGTCGAGATCGTGCTGAACCCCCTTGGGGTGCCTTCGCGGATGAACGTGGGCCAGATCCTGGAAACCCATCTCGGGTGGGCCGCCCGCGTGCTGGGCGTGTGGATCGCCAGCCCGGTCTTCGACGGCGCCACCGAGGACGAGATCAAGGACCATCTCCGCCAGGCCCAGTTGCCCCACTCGGGCAAGACGGCGCTGTACGACGGGCGGACCGGCAAGCCGTTCCACCAGGAAGTCACGGTGGGCCAGATCTACATGATGAAGCTGGCCCACCTGGTCGACGACAAGATGCACGCCCGGTCGATCGGCCCCTACTCGCTGGTGACCCAGCAGCCGCTGGGCGGCAAGGCCCAGTTCGGCGGGCAGCGGTTCGGCGAGATGGAGGTGTGGGCGCTGGAAGCCTACGGGGCCGCCCACACCCTCCAGGAGATGCTGACGGTCAAGTCGGACGATGTCGAGGGGCGGAACCGGATCTACGAGGCGATTGTCAAGGGCGAGAACTTCCTCGAGCCGGGCACGCCGGAGTCCTTCAACGTACTCGTGAAGGAGCTCCAGAGCCTGGCCCTGGATGTCGAATTGATCCAGCGCGACGGGAAAGGAAGGGCCTAGCACGGACACGGGAGGTCGCCGAGCGGCGTAAGGTCCCCGTAGTGCGTGAATGGCTCCGGGCCGAGAACCGCAGGACGACGGGACGCGACGGGTATCGGCCCGGCACCTAGGAGGAGCGAATGCTGACTGATCGGCAGTTCGGGAGTCTCATCAGGGAGGACAAGCCCACGAAGGACCTGTGGGGCATCCTTGACGCCCGCTACCCGAAGCCCATCACGTTCGATTCCATCCGGATTCGGCTGGCCCCGCCGGAGAAGATCCGGCAGGTCTGGTCGAGCGGCGAGGTCAAGAAGCCGGAGACCATCAACTACCGGACGTTCAAGCCGGAGCGCGACGGGCTCTTCTGCGCCCGGATCTTCGGGCCGACCAAGGACTACGAATGCGCCTGCGGCAAGTACAAGCGAATGAAGTTCGCGGGCGTGATCTGCGACAAGTGCGGCGTCGAGGTGACGCGGGCCCGGGTCCGCCGCGAGCGCATGGGCCACATCGAGCTCGCCTCGCCGGTCTCCCACGTCTGGTTCTTCAAGGGCCTCCCCAGCCGGATCGGCCAGCTCCTCGACATGTCGCTCCGCGATCTGGAGAAGATCCTCTACTTCGAGGAGTACGTGGTCCTGGACCCGGGCCCGGCGACGCTCAAGCGGAAGGAACTCCTCACCGTCGACCGGTACCGGAAGCTGTCCGATGAGCACGGCGCCGACCGGATCAAGGTCGGGATGGGGGCCGAGGCGATCCGCGAGCTCCTGCGCGACCTCAACCTGGATGAGCTGGCCCGGGAACTCCGGGCCCAGATGATGTCGGAGACCTCTGCCCAGAAGCGGAAGAAGACGGTCAAGCGCCTCAAGGTAGTGGAAGCCTTCATCAAGTCCGGCAACAAGCCGGAGTGGATGATCCTGGAGGTCATCCCCGTCATCCCGCCCGAGCTGCGGCCGCTGGTGCCGCTGGACGGAGGCCGCTTCGCGACCTCCGACCTCAACGACCTCTACCGGCGGGTCATCAACCGGAACAACCGCCTGAAGCGGCTGATGGAGCTGAAGGCCCCGGAAATCATCATCCGCAACGAGAAGCGGATGCTGCAGGAGGCGGTGGACGCGCTCTTCGACAACGGCCGCCGCGGGCGGGTGATCACCGGCCCCAACAACCGGCCGCTGAAGTCGCTCAGCGACACGCTGAAGGGGAAGCAGGGACGGTTCCGCCAGAACCTGCTCGGCAAGCGCGTCGACTACTCCGGGCGCTCGGTCATCGTCGTCGGCCCCCAGCTCAAGCTCCACCAGTGCGGGCTGCCGAAGAAGATGGCCCTCGAGCTGTTCAAGCCGTTCATCCTGCGGAAGCTCGAGGAGCGGGGGCTGGCCTCCTCGATCAAGAGCGCCAAGAAGATGGTCGAGAAGGAGCGGCCCGAGGTGTGGGACATCCTGGAGGAGGTCATCAAGGAGCACCCGGTCATGCTGAACCGGGCCCCGACGCTCCACCGCCTCGGGATCCAGGCCTTCGAGCCGATCCTGGTCGAGGGGAAGGCCATCGAGATTCACCCTCTCGTCTGCACGGCCTTCAACGCGGACTTCGACGGCGACCAGATGGCCGTCCATGTGCCGCTCTCCATGGAAGCCCAGCTCGAGGCGACGGTGCTGATGCTCTCGGCCCACAACATCCTCTCCCCCGCCAACGGCGGCCCGGTGGCGATCCCGACCCAGGACATGGTTCTCGGGATCTACTACCTGACCAAGGAGCGGAAGGGGGTGAAGGGCGAGGGCCGCGTCTTCGCCGACATGGAAGAGGTCCGGATGGCGTACGACGCCGAGGACGTCGACCTCCAGGCGCGGATCAAGGTCCGCGGTGTCAACACCCTCTCCGAGCCTGACCCGAGCGAGGGCGAGGCGCGGAGCCCGGAGCGGTGGAAGGACTACACCACCGTGGGACGGGTGCTCTTCAACGAGATCGTCCCGCTCCCGCTCCGGTTCGTGAACCGCGAGTTGAAGAAGAAGGAGCTGACGGCCCTGGTCGCCGAGAGCTATCACCGGCTGGGCAGCGCCGAGGCCGTGAAGTTCCTCGACGATCTCAAGGATATTGGCTTCCGCTACGCGACGCTGTCTGGTCTGTCGATCGGCATCGATGACATGCAGACGCCGTCGTCGAAGAGCCGCCTCATCGAGGAGGCGCGGCGCCTGGTCATCGAGGTCGAGCAGCAATACCTCGACGGCGTGATCACCAACGGCGAGCGGTACAACAAGGTGGTCGACATCTGGGCTCACGTCACCGAGGAGATCGCGGACGAGATGTTCCGCGAGCTCGAGTCCGGCGAGCAGGGCGGGGAGTTCAACCCGATCTTCATGATGGCCGACTCGGGAGCCCGCGGTTCCAAGCAACAGATCCGCCAGCTGGCCGGCATGCGCGGCCTCATGGCCAAGCCTTCGGGCGAGATCATCGAGACGCCGATCACCTCCAACTTCCGCGAAGGCCTGACCGTGCTCGAGTACTTCACCTCGACGCACGGAGCCCGGAAGGGCCTGGCCGACACCGCCCTCAAGACGGCGGACTCGGGCTACCTGACCCGCCGGCTGGTCGACGTCGCCCAGGACGTCATCGTCAGCGAGCCCGACTGCGGCACCGTGAAGTCGATCGATGCCACGCCGCTGGTCGAGGGCGGCGAGATCATCCAGTCGCTGCGGGACCGCGTGCTGGGCCGAGTGGCGGCCGAGGACATCCGCGACCCGTTCACGGACGAGATCATCGTGGCCGCCAACATCGAGATCGACGAGGAGCTGGCCACCCGGATCGAGGACTCGGGTCTCGAGCGGGTGAAGATCCGCTCGGTGCTGACCTGCGAGGCCAAGCGCGGCGTCTGCATCATGTGCTACGGACGCAACCTGGGGACGGGCCGGCTGGCTGAGCTCGGCGAGGCGGTCGGCATCATCGCCGCCCAGTCGATCGGCGAGCCCGGCACCCAGCTGACGATGCGGACGTTCCACATCGGCGGCACCGCTCGCATCACGGTCCAGTCGAAGCACGAGACCAAGCACGGCGGGATCGTCCGCTACCACAACCTCCGGACCGTCATCAACCGCGACGGCGACCGGGTGGTCATGAACCGGAACGGCGAGCTGGCCGTGGTCGACGACAAGGGCCGAGAAAAGGAGCGCTACCCGATCGTCTACGGCGCCAAGATCAAGGTCGAGGACGGCAAGCGAGCGACCGCCGGCCAGGTGCTGGTCGAGTGGGATCCCTACACGACTCCGATCCTGACCGAGGTATCCGGCAAGCTCGTCTATCGGGACGTGGCCGACGGCGTGACGCTGCGGGAGGAGATCGACGAGGTCACCGGGCTCGCCAGCAAGGTGATCATCGAGGACCAGGAGGGGCGGCTCCAGCCGCGAGTCTCCATCAAGAACGAGCGGGATGACACCGTCGGGCGCTACACGCTGCCCGTCAAGGCGCACCTGCTGGTCGGCGACGAATCGACCGTGTTCGCCGGCGACGTCATCGCCAAGATTCCGCGGGAGACGACCAAGACCAAGGACATCACCGGCGGTCTGCCCCGGGTGGCCGAGCTCTTCGAGGCCCGCAAGCCGAAGGAGCAGGCCGTCATCACCGAGATCGACGGGATCGTCGAGTTCGCCGGCTTCGTCAAGGGCATGCGGAAGATCGTCGTCAAAGCCGACGACGGGGAGGCGCGCGAGTACCTGGTGCCGCGGGGCAAGCACATCACGGTGCGGGAGGGCGACCGGGTGAAGGCGGGCGAGCCCCTCATGGAAGGCTCGGAGAATCCGCACGACATCCTGGCCGTCCTCGGCGACAAGCGCCTCCAGGAGTACCTCGTCAACGAGGTGCAGGAGGTCTACCGCCTGCAGGGCGTGACCATCAACGACAAGCACATCGAGATCATCGTCCGCCAGATGCTGCGCCGCGTCCGCATCGACGAGGTCGGCGACACCGACTTCGTGGTCGGCGAGCTGGTGGATCGGTTCGTGTTCCAGGAGGAGAACGACAAGGTGGTCACCGCCAACGGGCGGCCGGCCACCGCCAAGCCCATGCTGCTCGGCATCACCAAGGCATCACTGTCCACCGACAGCTTCATCTCGGCCGCGTCCTTCCAGGAGACCACGCGGGTCCTCACCGAGGCGGCGATCAGCGGCAAGGTGGACGAGCTGCGCGGGCTCAAGGAGAACGTGATCGTGGGTCGGCTGATCCCGGCCGGCACGGGGCTCGCGCTGTATGCCAAGGCCGATCTGGAGACCGACATCGGAGAGGCGGCTCGGGCGCCCGAGCCGGTGGCGGTCACGCCCGCCGCCGAGGCGCTGCCGGAGCCGTCGATGCCGGTCGACCGGCCGGCGGTCGGGTGAGGACGGGGGCCGTTCCCGGGTTGACTTACCCGGGGGAGGCTGGTATAAATTGGGAGTTTTGCGCTAGCATTTGACCGGCTAGCGATTGAGAGGCCGCATGCCGACCATCAGTCAGCTCGTCCGTCAAGGCCGCGAGGCGGTACGCAAGCGGTCGAAGGCGCCCGCCATGGGGGGCTCCCCCCAGAAGCGGGGAGTGTGCATCCGTGTCTACACGGTCACCCCGAAGAAGCCGAACTCGGCGCTGCGGAAGGTGGCCCGGGTGCGGCTGACGAACGGCATCGAGGTGACGGGGTACATCCCCGGGGTCGGCCACAACTTGCAGGAGCACTCGATCGTGCTGATCCGCGGGGGCCGCGTGAAGGACCTGCCGGGGGTGCGTTACCACATCATCCGGGGAATCCTCGACGCGGCGGGCGTGGCGAACCGCCGGCGGAGCCGATCGAAGTATGGCGCCAAGACGCCGAAGGCCGGCGGCGCCTAGGGGACGCGCGGTGCTGATACACCGAGTTCCGGATTCCTCGTCCGTACACGGCGCGCCGAAGCGCTCCGAGCGCGGGCTTTGCCCGCGCAAGTTGTCCGGGGGACAGGTTCGGAAGGGGGGCGCAGCCCCCCTCCGAGGATAGCTATGCCACGACGGGCGATCATTCAGCGGCGCGAGGTCCTCCCCGACCCCAAGTACGGGAGCCGCCTCGTCGCCAAGTTCATCAACGCGATGATGGAGCGGGGCAAGCGGAGCCTGGCGGAACGGATCATGTACCAGTCGCTCGACTTGATGGGCGATCGCGCCAAGCAGGATCCGCTCAAGCTCTTCAAACAGGCCGTCGACAACGTCAAGCCGGCCCTCGAGGTCAAGTCCCGGCGTGTCGGGGGCTCGACCTACCAGGTGCCGGTGGAGGTCCGACCCGAGCGGCGGACCTCGCTGTCGATGCGCTGGATCGTGGGGTTCGCCCGCAAGCGTCCCGAGAAGACGATGCAGGACCGCTTGGCGGCCGAGCTCCTCGACGCGGCCAACAACCGGGGGGCGTCCGTCAAGAAGCGCGAGGATACCCACCGAATGGCCGAAGCCAACAAGGCGTTCGCCCACTACCGCTGGTAAGTCACTTCGGGGGGGTCTTCCGAGACCCCCCCGAGGCCCCCCCTCGGACAAGTTGCGGCGGCGGAGCC
>DASYQW010000382.1 GCA_036005065.1 Candidatus Methylomirabilota bacterium
GCCGGGCGCCGAGTTGCTCGAGACCGACGGGCTGGGCCACCGTCGCATCCTCCGCGACCCACGCGTGGTCGCCGCCGCCACGGTCTTCCTCGGCGCGCACGCGGCGGCTCGCCGGCGTGAGGACGCGCCGATCCCGGTGAGATCATGGGAGGAGGCCTCCGCGGCCCCTCCCAGGCCCACCCCCCACCTCTCGGGTTGGGCGGGTGGGCCCGCGGGCAAGCCCGCGCTCGGAGTGGAACACTGACCCGCGGCAGCTCAGCGAGGGGTTCGCGCGTGGTTACTCCGACAAGCTCCGAGGAAGTGGGTCGGAGTAACCCGGCGCCGCCCCGTGATCGGCCGTGACGGGGGATCAGTCAGCCAGGCGGTCGGCTTCGGACTCGTCGCGGAGGAGCCCGTACTCCCGGAGCTTGTTGTAGAGGGTCTTGTAGTTGATTCCCAGGATGCGCGCCGCCTGGGCACGGTTCCAGCGCGTTCGTTCGAGCGTGCGCATGATCAGGTCCCGCTCGGCCGTCTCGACCGCGTGGCGCACGACATCCTTCAGCGACGTGAGCGACCCCGCCGGCGACACGGGCGCCGCCGCCCGGCCGCGCAGCTCCCCCGGCAGGTCCTCGCGCGTAATGGTCCCCTCGGCCAGCACGGCGGCCCGCTTGAGGGCGTTGCGGAGCTCGCGGACGTTGCCCGGCCAGGGGTAGGCCTTCAGAATCTCGTTGGCCTCGGGACTCACGCCGCCGACCGGCTTGCCCAGCTCATCACCGATGCGCTTGAGGAAGTGCTCGACGAGCGCGGGAATGTCCTCGGTCCGCTCGCGGAGCGCGGGGACATGGATCGTGAACTCGTTCAGTCGGTGGTAGAGGTCCTCGCGGAACCGCCCTTCCCGGATGGCGTCCTCGAAGTTCACGTGGGTCGCGGCGACGATCCGCACGTCGATCGGGATCTGACCACGGCCGCCGAGACGGCTGATGGCCCGATCCTCCAGGACCCGCAGGAGCTTCATCTGGGTCGAGAGCGGCAGGTTGCCGATCTCGTCGAGAAACAGGGTGCCTCCATGAGCGAGCTCGAACCGGCCCAGCCGCCGCTGGGTTGCCCCGGTAAAGGCCCCGCGCTCGTGCCCGAAGAGCTCGGACTCCACGAGCGTCTCCGGCAGTGCCGCGCAGTCCAGAGGGATGAACGGCCCCCGCCGGCGGCGGCTCAGCGCGTGGACGGCGTGCGCTACCAGCTCTTTGCCGGTCCCGCTCTCCCCGCGGATCAGGATGGTCACGTCGTAGGGCGCGACCCGCGCGATGAACTGTCGCAGCTCTTCCATCGAGTGACTTCCCCCGACGAGATCGTCGGGGTTCGCGCGCTCGCGCATGGCGGCCCGAAGCGTCTGGACTTCGGCTTGAAGACGCCGCGTCTCCAGCGCCTTCTCGATGACGACCCGCACCTCCTCGAGGTGCACGGGCTTGATCAGGTAGTCGAACGCGCCGAGCTTCATGGCGCGCACGGCCGACTCGATCGTCCCGTGGCCCGTGAGCATGACCACCGGAGCGTACTCGTCCAGCTCCCGGACTCGGCGCAGGACCTCGAGCCCATCTCCGTCGGGCAAGCGGAGGTCGAGCAGGGTCACCTCCGGCGGCTGCGCCTCGAAGGCCGCCACCGCGCCCTGGGCCGTCTCGGCGGTGCTGACGTCGTACCCGACCTCGCCGAGGGCGCGGGAGAGGATCCAGCAGATCTCCGGCTCGTCGTCGACGAGCAGGATGCGGGTCTGCGCCATCAGCCCTCCCCGGGCGGCGGCGAGGCCGCCGGCGCGACCGGTGGGTCTCTCGGCGCCGCGGGCAGGATGACCAGGAAGGTCGTCCCGCGCCCGGGCTCGCTGGTCGCCTCGATCGCGCCGCCGTGCTCCTCGATGATCCGGCGAGTGACGGCCAGCCCCAGCCCGGTGCCACGCCGCTTGGTGGTGTAGTAGGGCTCGAAGATGGCCGCCAGCTGCGCATCATCGATGCCGACGCCGGTGTCGGTGACGATGACCAGGAGGTTCCGGTCCTCGGCGTTCCGGGCCGCGAAGGTGAGCCGCCCTCCGCTCGGCATGGCGTCCAGCGCGTTCAGCGCGAGGTTGAGGAAGGCCTGCTCCATGAGGCGCGCGTCCAGCATCACCCGGTGGAGCGGCGGCTCGGCCTCCACGCGCACCTCGACCCCCTGCTGGCCGGCCCGCACGCGGAGGAACTCGGCGACCGCGGTCAGGATCGGCTCGATCGGAGCGGGCTGAAGGCGGAGCTCCAGTGGGCGCGAGAAGCTCAGCAGCCCCTCGAGCGATTCGTCCATCTCGCGCACCTTGCGGTCCGCGGCATCCAGGAGCGTCCGGCGCTCGTCCTCGACCGGCAGGCGGTCGCGAAGGTACTGCACGGTGGTTCCGATGACTGTGAGGGGGTTGCGGATCTCGTGCGCGAGGGCGCCCGCCAGCCGGCCGATCGTCGCATACCGCTCGGCTCGGGCCAGCCGAACTTCCAGCCGGAGCCGCTCCTCGAGCCCGATGGTCGTGGCGCGCAGGAGCCGCGCGTGGCGCACCGCGATGGCGAGCTGCTCGGCGACGGGCCGCAGGAGGCGGACGTCGGCCCGGCGGAAGCGACCGCGCGTGCGGCTCGTCAGGATGAGCGCCCCCACCGTCTCGCGCTCGATGACGAGGGGCAGGCTGAGCTGGGCGCGGGTCCCCGGGAGGTCTCGGATGAACGGCAGCACGGGCCGGACGGCGGCATCGACGTCCGGAACGATAGCCGCCCGCCGCGGGCGCAGGACGCCACCGGTGACGGTCTCCTGGAACTCCTGAGACCAGGGAAGGGTGTGGGGCTCCTTGCCGGCCTGGCCCACCATCACGCGGCCGTCCTCGCCGCTCTCGTCGACCACGATGATGGCCGAGGCGTCGAAGGCCATGATACGGCGGAGCTCGCGGGTGACGACCCGGAAGATCTCCTCGAGCGAGAGGCAGGCGGAGATGGCCTTGCCGATTCGACGCGTCGCCCACACCTGCCGTTTCCGCTCCCGGAGGTCTTCGCGAAGGCACACGTTCACGACCGGAACGCTGGCGAGCTCGGCCAGCTCGGCCAGGAGACCGGCGTCGGCCTCGGCGAACGGGCGTCCCGGCTCGAGCCGGGCGACCCCCAGGACCCCGACCAGCTCATCGGCGGGCTGGAGGGGAACCAGGACGGCAGCGGTCACGGAGTCGTCCCGGAAGATCTCGCGGGGAAGCGCGAGCGGGGCTGGGGGAGCACAGACCGGGGCCATGCCCATGATCCGCTCGACGTCGCTCTGCGCCAGCGTCCGCCGCGGGCCTCGTCGGCTCAAGACGCGGCGGGCCGCGCGAAGCTCGAAGTCCTCACGCCGGTGCCCGCCGAACCAGAGCCCACCGACGTCCCCGCCGACCAGGCTGACGGCCAGACCCAGTAGCTCCTGGCTGATCTCGTCGAGGCTTCGCCCGGGCTTGGCGAGCCGGAGCAGCTGGCGCGCGTGCCCGACGTGGGCTTCGGCGCGGCGGACCTGCTGCCGCGCGAGATCCCGCTCGGCCAGGAGGGCGAAGACCGGGGCCAGGAAAGCCGCGCGGGCGCGCGTGTCCGCCGACACGCCGGGTCCGGCAGGTCCCAGGAGCACGAGGGCTCCCCGAACTTCGCCGCCGAAGGCGAGTGGCACGGCGAGGGCGACGGGCCAGTCCGGCGTCACCGGAGACTCCGGTGCCAGGACCGCCCCCGGCGCCGTCGGCCCGCCGCTGACGCGCCGGGCCAGCGCGAGGATGGACGGATGTTCGACGGGCGCCCGGGCGGGGACTGCGCCGATCAGGCGCACGTCCCCGTCAGCGGCCAGGAACAACGCCCCGCCCTCGCCCGGGGCGAGCGCAAAGGCGAGGAGGTCCTGCATCGCTCCGGCGCCCGGACTTCCGAGGGCCTGACGCAGGCCCTCGGCCAGGTCCAGGGGCCACGTCATACGCCTTTATTGTCTCACGTGGAATGGGTCAGGGGCACGACAGGCGCACGGGCAGCCCGAGGCGGCGCAGGAGTGCCGCCGCGAGGAGGCGGAGGTTGCCCCGGAGGCTGCGGGTCGCCGCATAGAGGCGGTCGAGCGCGAGTCGGTCAGACCGGCGGAGCGGAGCGGGAGCGAGGCTGGCCAGACTCACGAGCCCCGGCGGCGCCAGAGGCAACTCGGCCCGGGCGACCAGCGCATCCCACTCGCTCGGCGAGCGCGGGGTGGTGCCGACCCAGTGAAGGTCCCCGCGGAGAACGTTCCACAGATGTGGCGCCCGGGTGAGGCCGAGGCGACGCAGGAGCCGCCCCACCGGCCCGCGCACGGTGACCCGCAGCAGGCGCGCCACGCCGCCACGGGCCCCGACGACCGGGCGGGTGCGGAACGGCCGCCCCCGCGTCTCGAGCGCCAGGGCCGCCAGGATCGGCAGCCAGATGGGCAGGCCGATCAGGAGAAGGGCCGCCGCGATCCCCCGCCCCGACAGGCTCCCCGGGGAACGCCGCAACGGGGCGCGGGTGTCCCCCAGGATCCGCGGATCCCGCACGCTGACCCAGGCGCCGCCACCCGGCTGGCCGAGCCAGTCGCGGTCCACGATCGCCCGGCTGAGGCTGAGGCCGCGGCCGACGTAGGTCCGGGCCAGGAGCACCGAGCTCTGGACGCCGGAGTGCGCCCCCACCATGACGTCTTCGCCGACGACCGTCGCCTCGATCGTCGCCCCCCGGCCGATGACGGCGTTGGCGCCCACCAGGACGGGCGGGATGAGCCGCGCCGCCGGGTGGACCATCGCCCCATGGGAGACGAAGACGCCAGGCTGGACCTCGAGGCCCGGGAGGACGAGGCCCGAGAAATCCCCGGCGATCGCCCGCAGGTTCGCCACCCGGAGGTCCTCCGGCGTCCGGACGAAGAGGCCGGGCTCGTCGGTCAGATAGCCGGTGACCATCTGACCGGCAGCCAGCAGGCGCGGCACCAGGTCCCGCACGAGGTCGCAGGGCTCACCCGCCGGCACGAGGGCGAGCGCGGCCGGCTCGACGATCGCGAGCCCCGTCAGTGCGCAGCGGACCGTGTCGGGTGAGGGGGTGGGCATCACGCATCCCTCGTCGTCCAGATCGATCTCGGCAGCGTCCGTTTCCGCGGGTGTCACGAGGAGGGTCAGCGCCGATCCGCGGAGCTGATGGAAGGTCGTCGCCTTCGCGAGGTCGGCGGTGGTCAGGGCCGTACCGGCCGCGAGGAGGACCGGCTCGGTCCAGCGCGCGACGATACGACGGGCAGCCCCCGCGGTGCCCAGCGGAGACCGTTCGAGCACGTACCGGAGTCGGAGACCCCACCGCGTGCCGTCTCCGAGCCAGGCCTCCAAGGGGTAGGGGCAGTGATGGAGCGCGAAGGTGACCTCGCTCACCCGATGGCGGCCCAGGTGCTCGAGGAGATGCTCCACGATGGGGCGGTTGGCCACGGGCAGCAGGGCGGCCGGCCGATCCAGCGTGAGGGGCCGGAGGCGCGTGCCGCTGCCACCCGCCAGGATGACCGCGTTCATCTCACCGCTCGTCCCGGTCCGGGTGACGTCTACGCCGCGTGCTCGGCGCGCAGACTCGCCGCCAGCTGGTTCATCATGGGCACGAGGTGCGGCGCCCCGAGGATGCGTACCCGCCGCTCGCGCGCGAGCTCACGGAGCCCCCGGGACAGCACCTCGAGGCCGAAGGTCTCGACGACGGTCAGCGATGACAGATCGAGGACGATCTCCCGCCCGTCAGGAGGCGTCCGCGCGAGAACGTCGAGGGCGTGGCAGGCCGTCGAGCCGTCCACCTGGCCCTCGAACTTGAGGACGTGCTGCCGGTCGCGTTCGCGCCGGCGAACCCGTAGCCGGGGAGGCATGGTGGCGTCCTCCTTTGCGACTAACCGACGGCGCGCCGCTCGGCGAGCGGCACCGATCGGGTCCGGATCCGGCCCAACAGGCGGCGGGACGCGGTGGGTGCCGGGCTCGCCTCCCGAGCGGCGGTCAGGGCCTCAGCGGCCGAGGCCAGGTCGTCATGCACGTCGAAAAGCAGGTGAAGCTGCATGATCTCGAGGAGGAGCCGCGCCTCGGGGCCGAGATTCACCAGGCACACCTCGCCTCCCCGTCGCTGCACGTCGCGGAGCAGGGCGACCAGGGCGGAAAACCCGCTCGAGTCCAGCCGGCGGACTCCGCCGAGGTCCACGGCCACCAGCGGAGCAGCGACGGGCGCCAGCATGAGCCGGCTGCGCCGCAAGAACGCGCCCGCCGTGGGTACCGTCAACTCCCCTTCGACGGCCATGATGGTCACAGAACCGATCTGACGGGACATTACCTGCATAGCGCCATCTCCTTGACCCGGGTCAGCATCACGGTCAGGCGGCGACCGCAAGGCGCCGCTTGTGTTCCTGCCTGAGGCGGCCGAGCGCTTCCGGCACGGACAGCGCCCGGGGCGCGAGCGTGTCGAGGCCCGCCCGCTCGAGCAAGCCACTCACGCCCGGAGATTCCACGAACACGACGCCGCCCCCCGTCGCACGGGTCCAGCCCACGAGAGCCACGAGCTCACCGAGCACGGTCGGCGCCAGATAGGTCACGTCCGCTGCGTCCACGACCAGGCTGACCGGGGCCCCGCGGATCTCGCGTATCGCGTGGCGCAGCGCCGGGAGCTCGGACGCGTCGAGACGGCCGGCCAGGGACAGGACGAACCCTCCGTCCCGGGCGCGACGCACCCGAGCCCGGCCGGCGGCGCCGCGGCGAGCTCGCCGGGCGGCGCGGTGGGCGGAGGCCAGCTGGGCGACCAGGCGCGGCCCCACCACCGCCGCGTCGAAGAAGTACCGCCGCCACAGGCGGCGCGGCTCCGCGCAGAGCCGCCACAACCATTCCAGGCCGACGGCCTGGAGGGTGGCCGGCGCGCGGCGGACGCGCCCGGCGACTAAATCGAAGGTCCCCCCCACCCCGATGGCAACCCGGGCGCCGGTCTCGGGGAGGTACCGCGCGATCCAGCGCTCCTGTTTGGGCGCGCCGAAGCCCAGCAGCAGCGCGTCGGTCCGGGCCTCGCGGATCCGAGCGCAGTACGCCGCGTTGTCCCAGTCCTCGATCGGCGCGTAGGGCGGCGTCTCGATCCCCACGACCGAGGCTCCGGGGTACCGGGCGCAGAGGCGACGGGCCGCCTCCTCGGTGGACTGCGGCGGGCCCATCAGGAAGATGCGGTAGCCTCGGCGAGCCGCCAGCGCGAAGAGGCTCGGGACGAGATCGGCGCCGGTGACCCGCTCCCCGACCGGCGCCCCCAGCAGGCGACTGGCCCAGCAGAGCGGCATGCCGTCGGCCGTGACCAGGCTGGCGTCCTGCAGGATGCGCAGGAAGTCCGGGTCGCGGCGGGCCAGCGCGAGGAAGCTGACGTTGGCCGTCGCGATCTGGTGCGACTCGCCCGAGGCGAGCGCCCGGTCGATCCAGTCCAGAGTGTCGGCCATCCCGAGCCGCGCCAGCGGGACGCCCAGCAACACCGTACGCTCCACGGCGGTCATGAGGCCCCCTTGCCGGAGATCACGGCCGGGATGGTTCGGACCAGGATCGCCAGATCCATCGCGAGCGTCTGCCGCTCGATGTACTCGACGTCGAGCCGCACCTGCCCCTGGAAGTCGATGAGGTTTCGGCCGGACACCTGCCAGATGCAGGTGATGCCGGGCGTGGCCAGGAGGCGACGGCGCTGGGCGGGATCGTAGAGGGCGACCTCCGAGGGCACCGGCGGTCGCGGCCCGACCAGTGACATCTCGCCCCGCAGGACATTCACGAGCTGCGGCAGCTCGTCGAAGGAGAGTTTGCGGAGGAGACGCCCCGTCCGCGTGATCCGGGGGTCCTTGCGGATCTTGAACAGGATCCCGTCGGGCATCTCGTTCTGGGCGAGGAGCTGCGCCTTCAGGGCCTCGGCGTTCGGCACCATCGAGCGGAACTTGAACATCACGAAGCGGCGCCCGAACTTGCCCACGCGCACCTGGCGGAAGAAGATCGGTCCGCCGTCCTCGAGCTTGATCGCCACCGCGAGGAGGATGAGGAGCGGCGCCAAGGCCATCAGGAGCGCGGTGGCGCCCGCGATGTCGATGATCCGCTTGAGCCACGGGCCCATCGCCACGCGGAGGCGCCAGGCCGCCCGGGTGGCGGCGATGTAGGCGAGATCCCGGCGGCGCGCCCAGCCGAGCCCGCCGCCGGCCAGGCGCCGATGTGTTTCGCGAAGGAGGCGCGCGCGCTCTGCCGTCACGCCGCTTCCGCCTTGTCGGGCACGGCCGCCACCCGCCGGGGCGTCGGGACCCATTCCCGCGAGCCGCCCGCGGCGACCAGGATGCAGTACCAGACCTTGGCCACCGCGTAGAGCGGGCCATAGACGGCCAGCGCCGCGTAGGCCCGGACGGGCACCCGGGCCAGGGCGCAGCCGGCCAGGACGTAAAAGGTCTGTCCGGCCAGGAGCGCCGCCCACAGGGCGGCGGGGAGGCCCGGGCCGCCGGCCAGCCAGATCAGGGCGTGCAGGGCCGCCATCCCGGCGGTGCCGGCCGCCAGGAGCGCGAAGGGTGGGGTCGTCAAGTCGAGCGCCGCGTCGAGGTGGAGCCAGGCGCGCTGGCGCCAGGCGGCGCGGAGGAGCGCGCCGAGGTGCCGGCGGGCCAGGGCGAACCGCCCGCCTTCCCAGCGGAGCTCCTGGCTGCGCGCCGTCTTCATCGTGGGCTCCATGATCGTGGAGACCCGCGCCGACGGCGCGAAGGTGACTCGGATGCCCTGGGCCAGGAGGCGGAGGTGGTACTCGTGGTCCTCGGCCACCGAGCTCGTCTCCCACGGCACCTTGCGCAGAACCGCCCGCGTCAAGCACATGGCGCTGCCCTGGAGGTCGGCCGATCCGCCGAGCGCTTGCCGTCCGGCGGGCCGCAGGTAGTGGATGAGGGCCATGTCGGCAGCCATGAGGGCCGTGCGCCAGCTCTCGTTCGGGTTCCCGACCGCGGAGTACCCCTGAACGACGCTCGCCCCGGTCCGCAACGCCGCGGCGAGCCGCGTCAGGAGGTCCGGCGCCGGCCGCGTGTCGGCGTCGAGGATGACGAAGGCGTCGTGGCGGCGCTCGGTGGTGAGCCGGGCCAGGCCCCAGGCCAGCGCGTGCCCCTTGCTCCGCCGCACCGGATCCGTCCGCTGGAGCACCCGGGCCCCGTGCGTCAGCGCGACCGACGCCGTCGCGTCGTCACAGTTGTCCGCGATGACGATGACCTCGTACCGCGCCCGCGGATAGTCCAGGGCGGCCAGGGCCGAGAGCAGCCCGGGCAGCACGGCGGCCTCGTTGTGGGCCGGCACCACCACGGCGAACCGATCGCGGGCGGGACCCGCCGGACTCCGGGGGTGACGCGCGGTCAGCGCCGCCACCGTGATCAGGACCAGATACCCGGTGAAGAGGGCGGCGACGGCCATGAGCGGAAGCTCGAGGAGCCACATGGCTCTGCCCCTACCGGGCCCGGCCGGGGACGGCCTCAGGCGCTCTCACGCGAGTCCCCATCGTTCGTGTTCCGATAGCCGTAGCCGGCATAGAAGTACCGATTGCGCGACAACCGGACGTCGTTCAGCACCACCCCGAGGATCCGGGCCCCGATCGTGTCGAGGCGGTCCCGGGCGAGCTGGACGGCCTCCACCGGGGTGGCGTGAGCGCGGACGACCAGGAGCACGCCATCCACGAGCGTGGCGAGCACCGAGGCGTCGGAGACCGCCAGGACCGGGGGCGAGTCGATGATGATCCGCGGGAACCGCTCGCGGAGCCCCGCCAGGAGCGTCCGGGTCCGGTCGGACGAAAGCAGCGCCGCCGGATCGGGCGGCTTCGGCCCCGCCGGCAGGAACGTGAGGTTGGCGACGCCGGTGGTGAGGAGCGCCACCTCCGGGGGTAGCCCCCGGTAGAGGATGGACGACAGCCCGACGGCGGCCGGCTCGAGCCCGAAGGCGCGGTGACACGACGCTCGGCGGAAGTCCGCGTCGATCAGCAGCACCGTCTCGCCGGCTTCCGCCAGCGTGACGGCGAGGTTGACGGCGTTGAACGACTTGCCTTCCTGCGGCTCCGAGCTCGTCACCAGGATCGTGCGCGGCGTCTCCAGGACCCGGCTGTGGAGGACCAGGGCTCGAATCGACCGGAACGCCTCGCCGGCGATCTGAGCCGGCCAGGACATGGTCTCATCCGGAATCGCGCGCGCGGGGAGGTCGTCCACCGTCGGGAGCATCCGGCGCGTATGGGCCCGCACCGCCGGGACCGTGCCGACGTTCGGCAGGCGGATGAGCATGCTGACGTCGCGCGGCGTGCGAAGCGTGTGGTCTCCCGCCTCGCGGACGAAGGCCAGGGCGATGCCGCCGATCAGGCCGCCGACGGTGGCCAGGAGCAGGTCCCGGGTCCTGTTCGGGCTGGCGGCCCGCAGCGGCCGCCGGGCCGGGTCGGCGATCTTCACGTTGGTCACCCGGAGCTCGCCGGCGAGCTGGACCTCCTTGAGCCGCTTCATCAGGTCCGCGTACACGGTCTCGGTGGTCTCCGCCTCCTTCTTGAGGAGCTGGAGCTGCATCTGGCGCGCGTGCTGGCCGATGGCGAGCTGCCGCTGCTGGTCCAGGCGCCGGCCCAGCTCGGTGGCCCGCCGCGTGGCCGCCTGGTACTCCTGCTCGACCGCCTGCTTGGCCTTGTTGATCTCGGTGTCGAGCCGCAGCTTGGCCAGCGAGGCCTCCGCCTCCAGCTCGATCATCTTCGGATGCTGCGGTCCGTAGACGGTGCGGGCGCGCGCCACGTCGCGCTCGAGCTTGGTGTACTCGCCCTTGAGGTTCCGGACCAGCTCGCTCCCGAGAGCGGCGACCAGGGTATCCGGGTCGGCCGACGCCAGCACGCGGTAGCGCGCTTCTTTCTGCATGCGCTCGCTCTCGGCTTCGGTGTAGGCCCGGTTCTGGTCGTCGAGCTGCTGGAGCACGAACTCCGTCTTGCCCTCCCGCGTCGGGACGAGGTTGTGCTGCTGGACGAACTGCTGGATGGCTCCGCTGGCCTGCTCCGTTCGAGACTTGAGACCGCTCAGCTGGCCCTCGAGCCACCGGCTGGCGGCGTCGGAGGTGTCCTTCCGCTGGGCGTTCGTCATGGAGATGTACTCGCTGGCCATCTGGTTCGGGATGAGCGCCGCCAGCTCGCGATCGGGAACCCGCGCCGTGATGCGCACGAGCCGGCTGCGCTTGACCGGCTCGACCTTGATGGCCTCGTCCAGGTCTTCGAGGAATTCTTCGGCATCCGGCATCTCCGGCGGCTTGGTCCGGAGGTTCGGCACGTACGGGGCGAGCCACGCGAGCAGGCGCTCGCTGCGGCGCATCCCGGGGGCGAAGGCCGAATGGTTCCGAAGGTTGAGCGACTGCTCGACACGAGCCAGCAGGGTCTTGCTGCCGATCAGCTCGAATTGCGTCTGGTAGTAGGCATCGAACATCCGCTCGGTGGAGGCGTCCTCCGCCGGGGTCACCTCCGTGAAGGAGACCACGCGGGGCCGCTCGGGGTCGATCTGGAGCACCGTCGAGGCCTCGTACATCGGGCGGGCCGTGAAGGACCAAGCGGCCACCACCGCCACGACCACGATCGTGAACCCGAGGATCAGCCACCGATGGGTGACCAGGATCTCCCAGATGCTGCGAGCAGGCCGCTCGCCGTCCAGGGGGACGGCCTCGATATCGACGATCCGCCGGCCCGGCAGGGCGGCGACGGCACGGTGCGGAAACTGCTGCATCCTGGTCTCCTTGTGCTCAGGGAGCGATGCCGATGCTGAAGATGCCCTTCAGGAAATCGAGGGTTCCGTACGCGGCCACCTTCGCGCCGCTGGCCGGCACCACCACCACGTCCTGTGCCTGCAGCGGCACGTCCTTCGTCCGGTCCCCCGCCATCACCGCCTTGAGGTCGATCCCTCCCATCTCCCGCCGCTCCCCTGTCGGAAGCGTCCGGATGATCTTCACCTCACCCCCCGCCCGCTTCGTCACCCCCCCGGCCTCCGTCAGCGCCTTCGACACCGTCGTCTCCCGCCGCAGCGTGTACGCCCCCCGCTTCTCCACCTCGCCCGCCACGTAGTAGGCGTTGGCCTCCGGCACGTACACCGCGTCCCCCGCCTCCACCACCACGTTCTGCCGCGGGTCTCCCGTCCGCATCAGCGTGTCCAGGTCCACCGC
>DASYQW010000383.1 GCA_036005065.1 Candidatus Methylomirabilota bacterium
AGAAGTCAGGGGCGGCAACGCATCGCGACGGGGCCGGCGCCCTCAGGCGGGGAGGGGGAGCGGGATGGGCTGATTGTGCTCGGCCGAGAGGTCGGCCGCGACCGTGACCTCCATCACCTGGCGGGCCTGCTCGGGCGTCACCAGGACGGGTCGGTTCAGGGCCACCGCCTCCAGGAAATGGATGGTCTCGGCCTGCATGGGGCCCTGGTAGACGTGGGCGACCTGCTCGCCGGGCATGGTGGAGAGCGGCAGCACCATGCCGTTCTGCATCGTGTTCAGCACGATGTCGCGGTGGCTGTCGTCGATGAGCAGCGCGCCCTCGGTGGCGACGAACTCGATCGTCGCCGTCGAGAAGTGGGGATACCCCGGGGGCAGCGCCCAGCCGGCGCCGATGGTGAAGGCGGTGCCGTCCTCCATGGTCACCACGATCCACATGCAGTCCGGCACGCCGTGGGCCTGTTCCATGATCCGGTACACGGACTGGGCGTAGACGCGGATGGGCCGGAGCCCCTCCAGGCACCAGAGGATGAAGTCGAGGTCGTGGGTCGCCTCCATGACGGCCGGCGACAGGCGGATCCGCCCGCCGATCTTGTTCCCGATGCTACGCGAGACGTTGCGACTGACCAGCGCGGTGACCGGCCGCCCGAGGGTGCCGTCGGCCACGCACTTCTTGACATACGCGTACTTGGGGTTGAAGCGCTGGGTGTAGCCGATGGTCAGCTTGACGTCGCCCTCCCGGGCCAGCGCCATCATCTCGTCGGCTTCCTTGAGGGCGAGGCCCATCGGCTTCTCGAGGAACGTGTGCTTGCGCGCGAGCAGGCAGTCGCGGGTGATCGGGTAATGGGTGGTCTCCGGGGTGGTGGAGACGAACACCGCGTCGAGGTCCGTCCGCCCGAGCAGCTCGTGATAATCCTGGGTGGCCGTCCGGGCGCCGGTCGCCTTGGCCACCCGCTCGAGCCGGGCCGGGTCGATCTCGGCCAGATGCAGGCTCTCGACCAGCGAGTGCTCCGCGCACACCCGGGCGCGGATCTCCCCGATCCAGCCGGTGCCGATCACTCCCACGCCGATGCGTCGCCTGGTCACGCTCGGTCTCCTCTCGCGGTCAGCTGGGTCGCGGCTGCGCTCCGCCGGGGCCAACGCTACCGGATCACGATGGCGTCCGGGAGTCCCTCGAAGTCGGCATCTGCGGTGACCACCTGGGCGCCGTGCCGCCGGGCGGTGGCGTAGACGAGCGAATCGGCCATGGCGAGCCCGAACACGAGCGCGGCATCGGCCGCCTCCAGGGCCACGCCGTCGTCCACCGGCGCGACCGTCGCGCGCCGCATCGCCGAGACCGCCCCCACCGCCCGTTCCTCGGAGAAATCCCGGCGGATGACCTTGTAGACGTCGTAGATCTCGATCGCGGAGACGAGGAGCGGTTCGCGGCCTTCGAGGTAGGGCGCGAAGCGCTCGGCGCGGGGGCCGTTGACCAGATACTCGATCCACCCGCTCGAATCGACGAGGATCAGATCCGGTCCTTCTTCTCCCGGAGATCGCGGAACGTGGCGCCCTGGAACAGTCCCCGATAGGCGCGCATCGGGCGCTCGGGGACGAGGAAGATCACGCCGCCCTTCTCCAGGACCGTGAGCTTCATCCCCGGCCGAAGACCCAGCCGCTGGCGCGCGCCGCGCGGCAGCACGAGCTGGAACTTGCTCGAGAGCGTCACCGTCTCCATCGCTTTACGAACAGGGTATCGATCATCGATCCGTAAGTCAAGAAGTGGCTTTCGCCTGGCTCGTCATGAGGCGCCTTCCTTTCTGAGATCGGCGACGCGGGCCCGGGGGCGCGAGCGGCTGCCTGTCGAGGCCGAGGCTCAGCGCGCCTCGTCGTCCGGAGCGAGGGGCAGCGGGATCGGGCGCCTCGTCCGGGCCGAGAGATCCATCGCCTTCGTCAGCATCAGCCGGTCATGGGCTTCGACCGCCGTGGCGTGTGGCGTCGCGTGCCCGAGCGCCAGGCGGGCCAGCCAGGAGTTGGTCTCCTCCCGCATCGGGCCCCACAGCTCACCGAGCGCGACGTTGCCCGGCGGATAGCTGGTGAGGAAATCGACGTGCCGCGTGGCCTCGGGCGTGTACCCCGCGGGCTGGGGCAGGGTGGTGGCCATCAGGACGTCGCGGTGGGTGTCGTCGATCGTGAGGACGCCCTCGGTTCCGACGATGCCGATCTCCAGACTGTAGACCGAGCCCGGCCACACGGTCGGCAGCGCCCACGAGATGTTGAGATGATAGAGGGCGCCGTCGGTCATCGTGATCAGGCCGGCGGTGGCGTCGATGCCCCGGAGGGTCGGGCCGAGCACCCGGTCGATCGAGCGGGCGTAGACCTCGGCCGGGGTCTTCCCCTCCAGCAGCCACATCACGAGGTCGAGCGCGTGGGTGCCCGAGATGACCATGGGAGAGATCGTCTCGGGCCGGTCGGTCCGGCGATAGTTGTCGAGGGCGACCAGCCGGTTCATGAAGGCGCGCGAGGTGACCAGCGTCACGTCCCCGAGCTGGCCGGTCCGCACCTTCTCCTTGGCCACCAGGAAGCGGCGGCGGAAGCGCTGCGTGTAGCCCACGACGGCATCGATGCCGGACTGCTGGATCGCCTGGAGCACGCGGGCCGACTCCTGGAGGGTCGTGGCCAGCGGCTTCTCGATCAGGAGATCCAGGCCCCGCTCCACCGCGGCGAGGATGGGATCGACGTGGAGGTGCTCGTCGGTGGCGATGACGGCCGCCGTCGCCTCGGGACGCGCCAGGAGCTCGCGGTGGTCGGTCGTGACGAAATCGGCGCCGATCC
The DNA here is from genome assembly GCA_036005065.1 of Candidatus Methylomirabilota bacterium. NCBI lineage: Bacteria > Methylomirabilota (SeqCode) > Candidatus Methylomirabilota bacterium. The sequence goes on from DASYQW010000383.1 coordinate 2,812, forward strand.
GCTCGGCGACTTCCTTGGCGCGGTCGGCCCGGGTCTCGGCGAGCCCGATCCACCCGACGTTCGGATGCTTGGCCGCGATCTCGCCCCGGATGAGGCCGATGCGGCCTCCCCCCACGATGGCCAGCCCGATCTGCGCGGCGGATCGTCCGGATGGCATGCGTCCTCCTGTGGTGGTCGACGGCGTGACGTGGGTCGGTTGTACACCAGAATCCGGACCCGATCAATGCGGCCGAGAGCGGGGTCGGCCCGTTGAGTTTTGGCGGTCGTAATAGTACGGTACCGATGCCCGGGTTGGCCCGCGTCCCGATGACCGGCCGGGAACCGCCGCCGGAACGAAGGAGGCCCCGAATGCCGTTCTACCGCTGGAGCCAGCTCGAGCGCGCCGTCATCACGCCGCGCTTCTCGACCGCCGAGGGGCCGACCATCAAGGGGGCCAAGATCGAGGTGGGGCGCTACCGCTACGCCGCCGGGACCGGCGCCAAGCCCCACCGGCACCCGGAGGAGCAGGTGATCAACGTCCTGTCCGGGAAGCTGCGCGTCCGCGTGGGGAGCGAGGAGCGGATCCTCGAGCCCGGCGACGCCGTTCTCGTCCCGCCCGACACGGAGCACGAGGCCTGGGCCGTGGAGGGAGACGTGGAGGTCTTGAGCTTCAAGGATCGGGTGACGCGGTGAAAGATCCGGCACCGCGCACGGGGCTCCGGGAGGACGTCCTGGCCCACGTGGACGCGCAGGCGGTAGGCCGCCTGACCACGGACCTGATCGACATCCCGAGCCCCATGGGCGGGGAGCGGGCGGTCGCCGAGTACCTCGCCGGCCGCTTCCGGGCGGCCGGGCTGCGCACGTGGCTCCAGGAGGTGGAGCCGGAGCGGTTCAACGTCTACGGGACGCTGCCGGGGACGGGCGACGGCCCGACGCTGATGTACTGCGGGCACCTCGACACCACCTTCGGGGGTGACGAGGAGGGGATCCGAGACCTGGGGCCGGGGTATCAGCCGAAGGCGTTCGTCGAGGGCGAGTGGATCTTCGGCATGGGCGCCTACAACATGAAGAGTGGTCTGGCCAGCGCGGTGGCGGCGGTCGAGGGGCTGGCCAAGGCGCGGGTCCGCCTCAAGGGAGACGTGGTCCTGGCGGGCGTGGTGGGGGAGACCAGCCACGCCCAGGTCGGCCGATTCCAGGGCCGACGCTACCGGGGCTGTGGCATCGGCGCCCGCTTCATGGTGGCGAACGGGCTCACGGCGGACATGGCCATCATCCCGGAGCCCACGGCGGGCCGCATCTCGGTCGTCTCGGGCGGCTACGTCTACGCTCAGATCACGACCCGCGGCAACCCGGGCGCCACCTACCGGCGCGGCGGGTCCTCGATCCGGCCGCGGCCCGCCGTGGACGCCATCGAGAAGATGCTCCCGGTCCTGGCGGCCATCCGGGAGTGGGCCCCCAAGTACGTGGCGGCCACGCGCCATCGAGGGGAGGAAGCCACGAACGTCTCGATCATCGCGATCGAGGGCGGCCTGCCCTTTCGCCCCACCAAGCTGGCCTCCGTCTGCCGGCTGTACGTGGAGATCGACACGATGCCGGGGCAGCTCCCGGCCGATGTGGTCCAGGAGCTCCGGCGGCTCCTGGCCGAGATCCAAGCCCGCGACCCCGAGCTGGTCACCGAGCTCGAGATCGTCCAGACGGCGGTCGGCGCGGAGGTCTCGCCTGACGAGCCCGTCGTTCGGAGCCTCGGCGCCGCCCACCGCCAGGTCCACGGCGAGGACGCCGAGGTGACGTGGGATGGCTGGCACGCCGACACCGCCGCCCTGACCCGGGCCGGCATCCCGGCGATCTGCTACGGCCCCCAGGGTCGGGCGCGCGCCGGCGGCTCCGGCCATTACCCGCGGGAAGGCGAGCAGGTCAGCGTCGAGGACCTCGTCAAGGGCGCGCAGGTCTTCGTGCTGACGGCGCTCGACCTGGGCATGCGCTCCCGTGCCGAAGCGCGCGCCGTCCGCCCGAGCGGCACGGTCGTCTTCTGACGCGAGGAGGGGCCTCGTGCGCTGGCGCGTCCGGTCGGCCGTGGTCCTGGCGGCGCTGGCCGTGGCGACGATGGCGGGCCTCGGACCGACCCATGCCCAGGTGGCGGGGAAGTGGGTGAGGGAGGTTGTCCAGTAACAGAGGAGCACTTGGGGGGCCCATGTTCGCACGGTCCGGGTGGACTGGCAGCGGCGAACCGGCCCGGAAACGGGCTCGAGCGCGAGCCGCGGGGCACTGTTGGCCGAGGACGTCAGGACGTCCGCTGGCAGGCTCGACATCCGGTACGCGGCGGTTGGAGCGCCGGTACTCGGGCGTGCGAACCGTACCGGAGGGCCGATGGATCCTGAACTGAGAGCCTACCTGGACGAGAACCGCCGGCATTTCGATGTCGTCGCCGAGCGTATGACCACACAGGTCCAGCTCGTCGCCGAGGGTGTGACTGCTCTCGCGGAGCGGCTCGATCGCGTCGAGCGCAACCTACGGGAGGAGATTCTTGGTGCCCAGCGTGAGCTCAGCGCGAAATGGAAGAGCGCCTGCGCCGCCTGGAGGCTGCCCGGTGATGACGGCGCCTGTGTGGCCGCTCACCCGGTGTGAGCGGCGAAGGGCCTCAGCCTGACGATCCCTCAGTGGGTCCTTGCGCGCCGATGAGGTGCCCTCGGTGAGGGCGGTTCGAAGGAGGGCGGCATGATGAAGCGAGCAGCGCGCGCAGTAGCCATGGTGGTCCTGCTGGCGTGGCCGGCGGCCGGGCAGGCACCCGCCCCGCTGGCGGCGGCGGTCGGCGGCAACATGAACCACATCCCCAGCTTCGTGGGCGTCGAGAAGGGGATCTTCCTGAAGCACGGCGTCGACCTCAAGCTCAAAGTGCTGGCGACCGGCCAGGAGATGTCGAAGGCGCTGCAGGCCGGCGAGGTCCAGGTGATCGGCTCCGCCTACTCCAACTATCCGGTGGCGGTCGAGCGGGGGATGGCGGCCCGGGGCGTGGTGGGGCTGATGGGCGACCGCACCAGCCGCTACTCGGACGAGCCGGTCAGCATCTGGACCCGCAAGGGCACCGGGATCGGCCGCCTCGAAGACCTGGCGGGGCGGAAGGTCGGGACCCCGGTCGGGGGCACGGCCGACGAGTTCCTCGGGGTCGTGCTGAAGAAGAAGGCGATCGCGCGGGAGCAGGTGACCGTCCTCAACGTCCCGCCCGGGAACCTGGTCTCCGCCCTCCAGGGCGGGAGTGTGGACGCGGTCGCGACCTGGGAACCCTTCGGCTCGCTCGTCCAGGCGAAGATCCCCGACGCCGTCCTGGTGGTGCGTGGCGGCGGGCACATCGGCTACTACATCAACATGGCGGTCCACGACGACGTCATCGCCAAGAGCCCGGAACTGGTCGAGCGGTACGTCATCGGGATGGTCGAGGCGACCCAGTACACGCGACAGCACGCCGACGAGGCGGCGGAGATCGCGACCCGCTGGATCCCGGGTCTGGACATCGCCGTGGCCCGGCAGGCCCTCCGGCACATGACCTTCGATCCCCGTATCACGCCCCACACCATCGCGGCGTGGGACGAGAACGTGAAGGTCC
>DASYQW010000384.1 GCA_036005065.1 Candidatus Methylomirabilota bacterium
GTGCTGAAGGTCTCCGAGGCCTCGATCGGGCCCGCCGCCGTCTGGGAGCCGTTTCGGCGTCTTTTCGCCCTGCTTCGCTTCCCCGACGAGCTCGCCCGCGACATGTATTACGCGGCCCTTGCGAACTGGCTCGCGTTCGCCGCCCTGCTCGTCTCGCAGATGCGCTTCCTGGAACGCCGCGGTCTGCCCGCCGGCTCGATCGCCCTGGCCATCGGCGTCACCTACTTCGGGACGCCGCTCGTCTACTACGGACTCTTCTCGGTGGCGTCCGAGATGCTGGCGGCGCTGAGCGTGTGGCTGGTCTTCCGCCGTCTCGCCAGCGGGGAGCCCGAGACCCCGACCGCCTGGCTGGCGCTCGGGGCCCTGTGCGGTCTCGCCGTCCTGGTCAGGACGAACACCGCCGTCTTCGTGGCGATCATGCTGCTGCCCCTGGCGGTCTCGCGCCTCTGCCGCCGACCGTGGCCGGTGTGGACCCTCCATCTGGCCCTCCTGGCCGCCGGCGCCCTGGCCGGGATGTTGCCGGCATTGATCCTCAACACGGTGTTCCTGGGCGCCCCGCTCCGAACGCTGTACAGCGTCCGCCTCGCGTCCGGCGAGTTTCTCATGCTCGACTTCGCCCATCCGAAGCTCACGGAAGTGCTCCTGTCCCACTGGCACGGGCTCCTCGTCTACAGCCCGATCTACCTCCTGGCCGCCGGCGGCGCCGCGCTCGCCCTGGCCCGGGACCTGGGCGGGCGACGGGACCAGCCGCCGGGGACGCGCCGCCGGTGGCATCGGCCGTTCGACGACCCGCTGCCGTACCTCGTCGGCGTCTATGCCGTCACCTATCTGTACCTCGCGAGCGCCTGGCGGCCCTGGTGGATGGGGACCGGGACCTTGGGCGGCCGGCAATTCATCACCCTGGCGCCCTTCGCCACGCTGAGCGTGGCATCCCTCCTCCGGCGGGTCGAGGGGACGCGGTGGTGCCTGCCGGTGACCGCCTCGAGCCTCCTGTGCGGAATCTGGACGCTCCTGCTGGCGCTCCAGCGCGACACGAACTTCACCGTCTCCTACGCCCAGCTCTGGGAGGCCCAGCTCACCACCGTGACGCACCACCTCGGCCTCGACATCCTCCCCCTCGCCGCCGCGTCGCTGACCGTTCTCTTCGCCCACGCGGTCTGGCATCGCACGGGAGCCCCGTCCGCGGCGGCGCTGTGCCTCGTCGCCGCGCTCGTGTGGGGCACGACGCTGCTCCTGGCGCTCGTCGCCGGCTATCTTCCCTTGATCCGGCCCCCCGGGACCGGCGCGTTCCTGGCCGTGTCCTTGGCTCTCGCGCTCGGCGTCGCGGTCCTGTGTCGGATGTCGTTCCACCCGGCGCCGGCGTCCTGGCTCCTGCGGCCGCTGGCCGTGACGGGATTCCTGGCGATCACCGCCATCCCCGTGTGGACCGGCGCCTCGACCCTGGTCCGGCTCCAGCGAGGCGAGACCCCGGTCCGCCGGGATTTCCGGACCGCCCACCTCCTGGCGCTGACGGATGGCCTCCAGGAGTACGGCCGGATCGCGGGCTACGAGCGGGACCGGGCCGCGTGGCACCGACTGGTCGACGAGTTTGCCCGGACCACCGCCGCCCTTCCACCGGACGCGGCCGGCGCGCCGGCGAGACCCCGGCCATGAGCGAGCCGCGCCGATGGCTGGTCGTCCTGCTCTTGGCGGGACTCGGCGTCGCCATCGCCCTCGCGCGTTACGGCGGTGATCTGCGTCGGGGTCAGATGCTCGTTCCCCAGCAGGTCAGCGAGCTCCTGTTCAACGAGGATTTCGACGACGTGGTCCTGGGAGTGCCGACGCCGTTCGCCCTGGACGGGTGGTCTCCGGGGCGCTGGGGTCTCGATCTCCAGCCCGGGGGCCGCGGCACCGCCACGGTGCGACTCAGGACCGGCCGGCCGGGCCGAACGGTCCTGACGCTCTGGTTCTACAGGCCGCGGCAGGGCTCCACGACCGTGGAGGTCTCGACGGACGGCGTCCACTACCGCACCGTGAGTCGGGATCGCTACTACCACCAGACGCTGGAAGACGTCACGCCCTACCTCGGCGAGGCCGAGACCTTCGTCGTGCGATTCTCGGCCGCCAACGAGACGACCGAGGAAGTGCTCGTGCTCGACAAGGTCCAGGTGGCGCGGGCCGGGCCGATCCTCACCCTGGCCCCGCTGCCGCTCGCGGCCGCCATCGCCGCGCTGCCGGTCCTGGCCGGCGCCCTGGCCGGGGCGATTCCGGCGCTTCGGCCGTACGCGCTGCCGGGCGGCCTGGCCACGGCTCTCGCCGTCACCCTCGCCGGAGGGCGCCTGGATTCGCGGAGCGTGGCCGGCGTGCTCGTCGTCCTGCTGCTCGGCTTCTGCGCGCTCCCGCGGCCACCCGCGGCGAACGGGGACAGCCGCTGGGCGCCCTTGCTGGCCCTGATCCTGCTGGCGTGGCTGCCCCGCTGGGAGCTCCTGGCGCAATTCCTGGAAGCCCCGCTCGACCCCGATGCGAACAACTTCAAGGTCCGCGCCCTGGCCCTCTCCCTCGGCGGCCTCTGGGATACGGCGCCGCGGGAGCCCGTCTTCATCTGGCTGCTGCGCGGCTTCCTGCTCGTGACCGGCCCCGCCGACGGCCACGTCCGGATGTTCACCGTGCTCCTGTCGCTCCTGCAGGTCGCCGCCGCCTGGTGGGTCGCGCGCCGGCTCTTCGGCTGGCGGGCGGGCATCATCGCCGGCCTCTACATCGCGACCAATACGAGTCTCGTCACCACGAGCATCCGGGGGCTGCGCGGCGAGCTGTTCGCAGCCGGCCTGCTCCTGTTCACGTACCTGGTGATCGCGACCGTCCGGGACCACCGGCCGACCACCGGCCTCGCCCTGGGGCTCGCGGGCGGACTCCTGGCCCTCACCTGGCTCTCGGCGCTCCCGGTGGTCCTGGCCCTCGTCGCCCTCCGGTGGCTCGGCCAGCCCCTGGCGACGCTGCCGCGGGCCGCCGGCGTCGCCGCGCTGGCCGTCGGCCTGATGGCCGTCCTGCTGGGGCCGCACCTCGCGGCCAACCGCCGCGTCTCGGGCGATTTCTTCGAGTCGATCAACGAGCACGCCCGCTACTACGCCATCCGCGAGTTCGCCGGCCGGCCGGGCTTCCCGTCCCCGCAGGAGGTGAGCAGCCATCCGTACCGGGGGCCGCGTCTCACCTGGGTGACGTACATCTGGGGCCTGCGGCCCTGGCGCGAAGCGGTCACCCGGCAGCTCCGCGGCGCGTACGCCGTCTTCTGGGGCCGGTACGCCGGCCACCTCTGGGGAAGCGGGGTGGCTCGCTGGATCTGGGTCACGGCGGCGGCGCTCGGCGTCGTCGCGGCGTTGCGCCTCCCGGGCGGGTGGCTCCTGGTGGTGACCACCGGGCTCGCCGGCGGCTCCGTCTACTTCCTGGCCTCGTTCCCCGATCTGTTCGACCCGCGCCTGATGCTCCACCTCACGGCCCCCCTCGCCGTGCTGGTCGGCGCCGGGGCCGCGGCGGCCCTGGAGTCCCTCCTCGGCTCGCCGGCCGCCCTCCGGGCGCTCAGGAGAACTTGAGCTTGTTCAGCGCGACCCAGAACATGCGGAACAGGAGCAGGCCGTGGCGGAAGCGGCTGATCTTGGTCGTCCCGTACGCGCGATCGCGGTACCGGACCGGGAGCTCGACGATCTTCAGGTTCAGCTTGGCCGCCCCGAACAGCAGGTCGAAGTCGCCGAAGGGGTCGAAGTCGCCGAAGAAGGCGCGATTGGCCTTGATCTTCAGGTAATCGGCCCGCCGGAGCACCTTGGTCCCGCAGAGAGTGTCGGTGATCCGCTGCTCCAGGAGCCAGGTGAAGAGCCAGCCGAAGACCTTGTTGCCGAGGAAGTTGAGAAACCGCATGGCCTGCCGCTCTCGGGGATAGACCAGCCGCGAGCCATTGATGAGATCGCCCTTCCCTTCCACGATGGCCCGATAGAACTTCGGGAGGTCCTCGGGCTCGACGGTGAGGTCCGCGTCGAGGATGAGGAGGACGTCGCCGGTGGCCGCGTCGAACCCGCGGCGCACGGCATCGCCCTTGCCCGTCGGCGGCGACTGGAGGACCAGCTTGATGTCCCGCTTGCCCTGCCAGCGCCGGATCTCGCTCTCGATCTCTTCGCGCGTCCCGTCCGTGCTGGCGCCATCGACGAAGATGAGCTCCGTGTGGAGCCCCATGCCGGGCAGGCGGGCGACAGCCGGCTGGATGTTGCCGCGCTCGTTCCGGCAGGGCACGACGACCGACACGCTGGTCGCGGACGTGGCCGGCGGTCCGAAGGCGCCCGGCCGGGGCCGGGCGACGACGTAGGCCACCAGCCCCAGCCGGCGGATGCCCGGCAGCCGCGCCACCGTGCGGTTGACCCAGTCGGACAGCCAGGGGACGTGCTTGGGGACCAGGAACCGGTGGCCCCGCTTCACGACCTCGAAGTCGCACAGGAAGAGCAGGTTCTCGATGTCGTCGAACGACAGCCAGTTCTGGAGCCGCAACGGGATGCGCTGGCCCACCAGCTCGGCCGCCCGCAGGACGGGCTCCCAGAAGTGGTTGTAGTAGGTGATGATCACCCGCGTGTCCGGCCGGGCGACGCCCTTGAGCTGCTGGAAGGCGCTCCAGACGTCCTCGAGGTGGCCGAGGAGGTCCGACATGATGACGTAGTCGAAGCGCCGGTCGAGCGCGAGCGCCTCGGCGTCGCCGACCAGCCAGGTCAGGCCGGGGAACTTCGCCCGCGCCCGCTCGACCATCCGCGGACTCAGATCGAGACCGACGCCCTCCCGCGGCTCGACCGCGGCCAGCAGGTCTCCGGTCCCGCAGCCGATCTCCAGGACCGACTGCCCGGG
>DASYQW010000385.1 GCA_036005065.1 Candidatus Methylomirabilota bacterium
GGCCTGACCGCGCCGTTCTCGCGTCGCGGGCCGATCACACGGCGGCGCGGCGCTGGCGCTCGGCCAGGATCACGACGGCGCCGAGCAGGAGCCCTGCGCCGAGGGCGCCGAACCCTCCCAGCCGGTCACCGAAGACGGCCACGCCCAGGAGCGTGGCCGTCAAAGGTTCGACGAGCGTCAGGATGCCAGAGACGGCGACGGGTGTCGTGCGGAGCCCGATGACGTAGAGCATGTAGGCGAGGGCCGTCGGCACCACGCCGAGGTAGGCGAGCAGCAGCCAAGTCCTCGGGCTCGCCACGATCCGCTCGGCCACGAGGGCAGGGGCAAGCGACAGGGCGGCTACCCCGAACGTCAGGGCGGCGATCGCCAGCGGGGGCACGCGCCCCACCACGTCCTTGACGAGGACGGCGTACAGGGCGTAGGAGACGCCGGCGCCGAGAGCCAGGAAGACGCCCGCGACGAACCCGGGCGGCAGAGCGCCGAGTCCGTGGGGGCCGATGGTGAGGAGCGCGGCGCCGGTGACGCCGGCCGCGAGGGCCGCCCAGGTGACGGGCGTCACGTGCTCCCCCAGGATCATGGCGGCGAGCATGATCATCATGAGAGGGGCGCTGCAGATGGCGATGAGCGCTCCCACCGCGACCGACGTCTTCGCCACGCCCCAGAAGTAGCAGACCTGATAGCTGCCCATCGCGAGCCCCGCCACCAGGAGCCGCCAGCGGTCGCCCGTCTCGCCGACCCGGATCGATCCACTCGACGCGCGGGCGGCCAGGAAGAGGCACGGCGCGGCGATGGCGACGCGGAAGAAGCCGACGAGCAGCGGGGACATGGGCGAGTCGCGAGCGACGAGCTTCATCGTCGCGCCCGTCGTCCCCCACGTCACGGCGGCGAGGGCGATGAGCGCGAAGCCGCCGATCCCGCGCAGGGCGGAGTCCTCCCCCCGCATCGACCGCCTTGCGCGAGTCGTGTTGAGGCCTGCGAACAAGATCTCAGGCCGACCCGCGGGGGCGCGGGCGCGGCCCGGGATAGCCGTCGAAGGTCAGCCGGTCGCCGTCCCCGTGGAAGCCGAGGTCGCCCAGGAGCGCGAGCCAGGGACAGGCCAGGATGGGCGTGTCGTGCCAGGTCTCCACCGTGAGCCGCCGCCCGCGCCGCTCGGCGATGAGCGCCGCGAGGGCCTCGGCTCGCGTCTCGGTCGCGAGGTCCGGCGCCGCCCAGAGGTGCGTCCCCTCGAGACCGAGCAGCGGCCGCCCGGCGCGGAGGACGACGAGATGGGCCGGATGCCGGATGAGTCGCGGCTCGGGAAAGGCACTCCCGAAGCCGAGCGCCGGGTCCACCGCGGACAGGACGAGCCAGGCGGTGCCCGGCCGCTGGCGGACCTCGCGGAGGTGCTCCACCGCGTGGGGCATCGCGTACTGCTCGCCCGACCCGGGCTGGACGAAGAGGCCGCGCCGGACCGTCCCCGCGAATTCCCGCCGCCGGTACACCGGGGCCAGCTCGCGCCAGGGCGGAGCACCATCTTCCGCGTGGGCCAGCTCCCGGAAGACGATCCCGTAGCGCGCCAGGAGCAGCTCTGCCCAGGCCTGGGCCCGCGTCTCGGGGTCGACGTCGCCGGGCGGCAGGAGGGACCACCGGCCGGGAAGCGTGCGGAGACGCACGCGCAGGCGCAGTGCCGAGCGGGTGCTGGGGCTCTCCGACCGGGCGTGCCGCAATCCCTGGCGTCCCTCCAGCGAGCCGAGGAGTCGCACCGCGTGGAAGCCGTCGCTGGTGACGAGCCCGGCCCGCGCCAGCTCCCACAGCGCGGCCAGGACGTCGGGGGGCTCGAGCCGGAGCAGACGGGCGAGCTCGTCCACGAACAGGGCGCCCCGGCTCTCGAGCGCCCCCAGCGCCGCCCGGGCCGAGCCCCCCAGACCTTCCGGGCTCGTGAGCGTCTCGCCGGCCGCCCGCAGCCAGCCGAGGTCGGCGCGGCTCAGGAACGCCACCGGCGGCGGGCCCCCGGGCCGGACGCCGGCGGGCTCGCGCGGCTCGGCCGCGGGGCCGACTCGCCCCCACATGAACGTACCGGAGAGCGTGAGCTGGTCCAGGAGCTCCGGGCGATAATCGGCGACGCGGAGCGCGAGGATGTCGCGCTCCCAGGCGACCGCCGGACGCTCGAGTCCCTGGAGCTGGGCGAGCACCTCGCGGACCCCGGCGACGCCGTGCAGGCGGGCGTCCGACCCCACGCGCTGCCAGCGGCAGAGGAAGTCGGTGAACTCGGCGGGACCGACCGGCTCGATCTCGGCCCGGAGGCGCGTGAGCGTCCGCCGGTGGATCCGCTCGAGCACGGTCCGCTCGCACCACTGCTCGGCGGTTCCCCTTGGATCGTACCGGCCCCGGAAGACCACGCCCTCCGCCTCGAGGCTCGCCAGGGCCTGCGCCACGGCCGACTCCGGAAGGGCGAGGGCGAGGGCCAGATCGTGGAGCCCCACGGGTCCCGCGTGGCGGAGCCGCCGCCGGCAGAGCTCGCGGCGCGCGGCCTCCTCGTCCCAGGCGGTTCCCGCCAGGGCCGGCGGAACGGTCGCCGGAGACTCCTCCGCGAGCGCGGGGTAGGCGGCGCGGCAGAGCGGCAGGGTCTCGACCGCCATCCAGACCGGCGGACCGCTACCGCGCGAGGCCCGAACGGCTCGGCCCTCGGCCAGGAGCCGCGCCAGGAACGGCGCGGGGTTTCCTTCGGCGATGCGGAACCCCAGCTCGGCTTCCGTCTGCGGGCCGGCATCCTTCAGCGCCTCGACGAGCTCGTCGGCGTCGCGGGCCTGGCTCTCGGGCGCGCGGCCGCCCACCTCCTCGGCCACGCGCGCGATCGCCTCGGGGTCGAGGACCCCCGCCAGCTGATCGCCGGTGGCGACGTCCTGGAGGAGGCCGCGGTGGGTTTGCACCGTGCGGCTTCGTCGCTCCTCGCGCGGGGCGTCGTCGAGGAAGGCGTAGTCCCAGGCGGCGAGGATCTTGTGGGCGAAGGGCGAGGGGACCGGGACCTCGCGGGCGGCCGTCCGGATCGTGCCGAGCCGGATGCCTTCGAGCACGGCCTCGAGCCGCCGCACGTCGAGGGCGTCTTCCAGGCACTCGCGCAGGGCCTCTTGCACCAGGGGGTGGTCCGGAACCGCCAAGTCGAGGTCCTGCGCGCGGTTGTCGAGGCACATCTGCTGCTCGGGGAAGCACGCGGCGAGGAGGTCGGTCGCCCGGAGACGCTGGAGGTAGGCGGGGACGCGGCGGCCGCCGGCATGACGGAGGAGCACGAGGGCGCGGATGGCGGCCTGGCGGAAGCGCGCCTCGAACAGGGGTGCCGCCAGGACCGCCTGGACGAGTGTCTCCCGCACCGTGGCGGGCGAGAGGTACGACCAGATCGTCTCGAGCGGGAACGCGTGACGCGGCCCGAAGGAGAGCAGGATCGCGTCATCCGTCGCGGCCGATTGGATCTCGAAGTTGAAGGACCGGCAGACCCGCTTGGCGAGCGCGAGCCCCCAGGCTCGATTGACGCGCATACCGTAGGGCGCGTGCAGGACGACCTGTGTCCCACCGAGGCTGTCGAAGAACCGCTCGGCGAGCAGCTCGACGTCCGTGGGCACGACCCCGACCGCCGCCTGCTGGCGCGCCACGAACTCGACGGCCTGGCGGGCCGCGTCGGGCTCGAGCGCGGACTGCTCGACGAGCCACCGGACGGTTCCCTCGGCCTCATCGCGGCGCGCGGCGAGGTCGGCGCGGAGCCGGGCCACTTCGACGGAGAGCTCGGCCGTGCGGCCCGGGGCCTCGCCGTGCCAGAAGGGGATCGTCGGCGGCAGCCCCGCGGCCGATTCGACGACCATCCGGCCACGCTGGACGCGCACGATTCGCCAGGGGGCGTTCCCCAGCGTGAAGATGTCGCCCTTCATCGACTCCTGGGCGAAGTCCTCGTTGACCTGCCCGAGCACGATGCCCTCGGGCTCGAGGATCACGTCGTAATCGGTGGTGTCCGGGATCGTGCCCCCCGAGGTGACCACCGCCAGCCGGGCGCCGCGCCGCCCGCGGACGCGGCCCCGGACCCGGTCCCAGTAAAGACGCGGCCCCGCGCCCTTCGGCTCGGTCGGGAGCCGCTCGGCCGCCATGTGCAGGACCCGCTCGAAGTCGGCTCGCGAGAGGTCGCGGTAGGGCATGGCCGTTCGAACCAGGTCGAAGAGCCGGTCGGCCTCCCACTCCGTGTCGGCCGTGATGGCCACCAGCTGCTGGGCCAGGACGTCGAGCGGCGCCCGGGGCACCTCGATCCGATCGAGCCGGCCGGTGCGGATGGCTCGCACGAGGGCGCCGAGCTCGAGGAGATCGTCGCGGGTCAGCGCGAAGAGCCGCCCCTTCGGCGTGGCGCCGAGCCAGTGCCCGGAGCGGCCGACCCGCTGGATGGCGGTCGCGACGACGCGGGGCGACTCGATCTGGCAGACGCACTCGATGGCGCCCACGTCGATCCCGAGCTCCAGCGAGCCGGTCGCGACGATGGCGCGGACCTCGCCCGCCTTGAGGCGAGCCTCGGCCTGCTGGCGCTGGCGCCGCGACAGCGAGCCGTGGTGAGCCGCGACCACGTCGGGTCCCAAGCGCTCGGTGAGGCGGACGGCGAGGCGCTCGGCCAGCCGCCGGCTGTTGGCGAAGACCAGCGTCGTCCGGTGCTCCCGGATCAAGGCGGCCAGCCGCTCGTAGGTGGCGTCCCAGACGGCGTTGGTCGCGACCGCGCCGAGATCGGAGGTCGGCGCCACCACGGCGAGGTCGAGCGGGCGGCGCCGCCCGACCTCCACGACGCGGCAGGGCCGGGGCGGTCCGCCGGGCGTCTGGCATCCGGTCAGGAGGGCGGCGACCTCGTCCAGCGGCTCGACGGTGGCCGACAGCCCGATGCGCACGGGGGGCTGCCCGGCCAGCGCCTGGAGGCGCTCGAGGGTCACCGCCAGGTGGACACCGCGCTTCTGGCCGGCCACCGCGTGGATCTCGTCGACGATGAGGTAACGGACCGCTCGCAGCGCCGCCCGCATCCGCTCGGCGGCGAGCAGGATGAAGAGCGACTCCGGCGTGGTGATCAGGATGTGGGGCGGCCGGCGGCCCATGGCCGCGCGCTCCGGCGCCGGCGTGTCCCCGGTTCGCACCGCCGCCCGCAGCTCGGGGAGGTCGAGCCCGAGATCGCCCGCGGCCTCCCGGATGCCGGCCAGCGGCTCGGCCAGATTCCGGTGGATGTCGTTGTTGAGCGCCTTGAGCGGGGAGACGTAGAGCACGTGGATCTGGTCGGTCAGGGTCCCGGCCGCGGACTCCTGGACCAGCGTGTCCAGCGTCCAGAGGAAGGCCGCCAGCGTCTTCCCGGAGCCGGTTGGCGCCGTGATGAGGGTGTGCTGGCCTGCCGCGATGGCCGGCCAGCCCAGGCGCTGGGGCTCGGTCGGGCCCGCGAAGCGGCGGCTGAACCAGGCACGGACGGCCGGGTGGAAGCGACTCAGAACGGGATCCATCGGTGACAGGCGTCATTGTAACGCGCGCGGGAGGGCGTCTCAACGACTCGCCAGGTCTCGCGGCCTTGACCCCGGCCATCCCGAAGGCTACCCTTGGCGCGCCGTCTGGCAGGGTTCGAGAGAACGGCGAAGGGCCGTGTGTTCTCCCGTCCCGGACAAGGAGGCTACACGTGGCAACGCCCGCCGTCGCGACCGGTTCCGCCCGGGAGGGGAAGGTCTTCGGCTACATGCCGGAGGACGCCCCGCCGCTCGGCGCGATGCTCAGTCTCGGGTTCCAGCAGGTCCTCACGATGTTTCCCGCCACCGTCCTGGTGGCGATCCTCACCAAGTTCGACGTTGGGGTGACCATCCTGACCAGCGGCCTGGGGACGGTCATCGCGCTGCTCGTCTCCCGGCGCCAGATCCCGATGTACTACGGATCGAGCTTCAGCTACATCACCGTCGTCGTGACCACGATGACCCTGTACGCCAAGGACTGCTTCTCGAGCCCGGCGGCGGTCTACTGTCCCGAGGGCGTGCGGCTGGTCCAGGTCGGCATTCTGGGCACCGCGCTCGTCGAGATCCTGGTCGGGCTCCTCATCATCCGGATCGGCAAGGAAGGGCTGGACAAGGTCCTGCCTCCCGTCATCACCGGCAGCGTCGCCATCGTGATCGGGATCGCGCTGGCCGGGGCGGCGCTGGGCATGGCCAGCGCCAACTGGCTGATCGCGTTCGTCACCCTCATCGCCACCGTCTGCTTCTCGGTGTACCTGCAGAACGCGGGCGTGCTGGGCATGCTCCCCATGCTCTTCGGCGCCATCCTCGGATACCTCCTGTCCATTCCGCTCGGCCTGGTGAAGTTCGGGCTGGTCGCCGACGCTGCCTGGCTGAGGTTCCCCAGCGTGACGCTCCCGGCCTTCGGTGATCCGCGGGCCTGGGCCGCCCTGGTGAGCATCGCGCTGATCGCCATCGCCACCATCCCCGAGAGCACCGCGCACCTCTACCAGATGAGCCTCTACATCGACCAGCTCGCGAAGGAGCTGGGCCGAAAGCCCCTGACCATCAAGCGCCTGATCGGCCTGAACCTGGTCGCCGACGGGGCCGACGACGTGGTGGCCGGGCTGTTCGGCGGCTGCGCCGGTACGAACTACGGCGAGAACAACAGTCTCATGGCCATCACCCGCTGCTACTCGGTGCCGGTTCTGATGACGGCCGGAGCGATCGCCATCGTGCTGGGATTCGTCGGCAAGCTCGCCGCGCTGGTGAACACGATCCCGGTGGCCGTCACCGGCGGGCTGTCGATCTACCTCTTCGGGGTCATCGGGATGCAAGGCGTGGCGCTCATCCAGTCCGAGCGGGTCAACCTGTTCGAGCCGCGCCACCTGGCCGTCGGGGCCATCATCCTGGTCTGCGGCATCGGCGGCAACCTCGCCCTGAAGGACGGCCTGTTCCCGTTCGCCATCCCGGTGGTCTTCCCGAACGGCATCCCGGCCATCGTCTTCTCCGCCATCGCCGGCATCCTGCTGAACCTGCTCTTCCTCGCGGTGAAGCCCGAGCGGTTCGGGATCGCCGAGCGCGAGCGGCTCGGCTAGGCGACCGAGGATCTGGTGCCGGCCCCCCTGCGCGAGGAGCTGATCCGCCAGGACGTCGCCGACCTCCGCCGGCTCGGCTACGCCCAGCAGCTCTTCCGCGAGATGGGGGGCTTCTCCAACTTCGCGATCTCCTTCTCGATCATCTCCATCCTCACCGGAGCGGTCCTCCTGTTCGGCTACGGGCTCAAGTTCTCGGGGCCGATCGTGAACTCCGTCGGCTGGCCGCTGGTCAGCGCCTTCACCCTCTGCGTCGCCGCCTCCATGGCTGAGCTGGCCTCGGCGTATCCGACGGCCGGGGGACTCTACTTCTGGGCGTTCCGCCTCGGCGGGCGGACCTGGGCCTGGGTCACCGCGTGGCTCAACATGGTCGGGCAGGTCACCATCACGGCCGGCATCAACGTGGCGGCCGCGATCTACCTGATCGGCGCGGCCAGCCGCATCCTCGGCCTCCCGGCGAGCGCGCCGGTGCCGCTGTTCGGGTCGCCGACGAACTGGTACTTCCAGGTGTTCGTCATGGTGCTGATCATGGTCCCCCAGGTCCTGATCAACGTCTTCGGGATCCGGCTCGCGGCCCGACTCAGCGACGTCAGCGTGTGGTGGCACGTCGGCGGGGTCCTCGTGATGGCGGGGCTGCTGATCGTCTTCGGCCACCACCACGCCAGCCCGGGCTTCCTGCTCCAGGCGGTCACCACGGTCAACCCGCTGGAAGCCTCGTCGGCGGATCTGGGCCGCGGGGTGCCGGAGCCGGCGCTCGTCGTCGGCGACTTCAAGGTGCCATCGCCCCTGTTCGCGATGATCCCGGGGCTGGCCGACCTCTACCGGGCGGCCCCGTTCGGCCTGGTCTTCGTGCTGGCGCTGCTGCAGGCGCAGTGGACCTACACGGGGTACGACGCCTCGGCCCACGTCGCCGAGGAGACCATCATGGCCCGACGCAACTCCGCCTGGGGTGTGTTCCTGTCGGTGGCCGTGTCGGCCGTCGTGGGGTACGTGATGCTCCTGATCCTCACCTGGTCGATCCCCCGGGGCGACATCGCCACCACCGCCAACGACGCCTATCCGGTGCTCTACATCGCCTACCAGAACCTGCCGGGCGCCCTGGCCGACCTGCTCGCCATCATCATCGGCGGCGCCATGTGGCTGTGCGGCCTGGCGTCGATCACCTCGATGGCGCGGATGTGGTACGCCTTCGCGCGGGACGACGGCATGCCCGGCTCGGCCTGGCTCAAGCGGGTGAGCCCCCGCCACCGCACCCCCGTGTGGGCCATCGTCGTCACCAGTGGGCTGTCGGTGCTGATCTGCCTGTACGCGGCGGCCTACTTCGTCGTGACCTCGATCAGCACGATCACGCTCTATCTGGCCTACGTGATCCCGATCTTCCTGAACCTGCGAAACAAGCGGCGCCGGGCGGGGGAGTTCACGACGCCGGCGACCGCCCCCTGGAGCCTCGGGCGCTGGGGACCCGCGGTGAACGCGGTGGCGATCGGCTGGGTCGTCCTGATCGCCGTCGTCTTCAGCCTTCCGCCGAACGAGCTGGTCCTGTGGACGATGCTCCTGCTCGCAGCGGGACTCGCTCTCTACTGGCGTCGGGCCCGGCGGACCTTCGCCGGGCCGACGCCGGCGGCCGCGGTCGAGGCGCGGCGGCTCGACCCGGCACTCGGCCCGCCATGACCGGGGGGACCCCGGCGCCCATCCTGGTCCGCCTGCGGGTGAACGGCCGTGATTGTGCGGAGGCGGTGGCGCCCCGCTGGCTGCTCACAGACTTCCTGCGCGACCGGCTGGGGCTGACCGGCACCCACGTCGGGTGCGAGCACGGCGTCTGCGGCGCGTGCACGGTGCTGCTCGACGGCGAGCCGGTCCGGGCCTGCCTCATGCTCGCCGTCCAGGCGGACGGGGCCACCATCACGACGGTCGAGGGCCTGGCGCCGGACGGGGCGCGGCTGCATCCGGTCCAGGAGGCGTTCCGGCAGGAGCACGGTCTCCAGTGCGGCTTCTGCACGCCGGGCCTCCTCCTGACCGCCGTCGCCCTGCTCCGCGACACGCCGCGACCGAGCGACGCGGAGATCCGGCAGGGGCTCGCCGGCAGCCTCTGCCGCTGCACCGGCTATCAGAACGTCGTGCGGGCCGTCCGCCGGGCGAGCGAGCTCCTCGGGGCCGCGGCCAGCCGGACATGACCACGCGGCTCATCGGGGCGCGGATCCTCCGCAACGAGGACCCACGCCTGCTCCGGGGCCTCGGCTGCTTCGTGGCCGACCTGAACCCGGCCGGGCTGCTCCAGGCCGCCGTGCTCCGGAGTCCGCACGGCCGGGCGCGCGTCGTCTCCATCGACGCCGGGCGCGCCCGGGCCCTTCCCGGCGTCCACCTGGTCCTCACCGCCGCCGACCTCGGCCCGCTCAACCAGCCGACACCTCTTCTGATCCCGCATCCGGGCCTGACGCACCCGCGGACGCCGACCCCGCTGGCGGTGGACGAGGTCCGCTACGCGGGCGAGCCGGTCGCCTTCGTCGTTGCCGATGACCGCTACGTGGCGGAAGACGCCCTGGAGCTGATCGAGGTCGAGTACGAGCCTCTTCCGGCCGTGACGGACGTCGAGGCCGCGCTGGTGGAGGGGAGCCCGCCGGTGCACGCCGACGTCCCCGGGAACCGCGCGGCGCGCGTCGTCCAGCAAGTCGGCGATCCGGATGCCGCCTTCGCGGGGGCTGCGCGCGTCCTCCGCGAGCGGCTCTCCATCGAGCGGAGCGCCGGGAGCCCGATCGAGACCCGGGGCGTGGTCGCCGAATACGATCCCCGGGCGGGGAGCCTTCGCGCGTGGATCTCGACGCAGGCGCCGCTCCCCCTCAAGAACGGGCTGGCGCGGATCTTCGGGCTGCCGGAGTTCAAGGTCGAGGTGATCGCGCCGGACGTCGGTGGCGGCTTCGGCACGAAGATCATGCTCTTCTACCCGGAGGAGATCCTGGTCCCGTACGCCGCCATCCGGCTCGGTCGGCCGGTGAAGTGGATCGAGGACCGCCTGGAGCACCTCGGAAGCGCGAGCCAGGAGCGAGGCCAGGTCCACGAGGTCGAGGTCGCCGTGGACGAGGTGGGCCGGATCCTCGGCCTGCGCGACCGCTTCCTCCACGACGCCGGCGCCTATACGCCCTACGGCATCATCGTGCCGCTCATCACCGCCTCCCAGCTGCCCGGTCCCTACCGGCTGCGTCACTACCACGTCGAGTTCGACGTGGTCTACACCAACAAGGTCATGGTGACTCCGTACCGGGGCGCCGGGCGCCCGCACGGAGCGTTCGTGATGGAGCGGGTGATCGGGCTGATCGCCCGGGCCCTCGGGCTCGAGCCGGCCGAGGTGCGCCGGCGGAACTTCATCCAGCCCGACGAGTTTCCGTGGGACGTGGGCTTGACCTTCCAGGACGGCGGGCCCACCCGCTACGACAGCGGCGACTATCCGGCGGGCCTCGCGATGGCCCTCGAGGCGATCGGCTTTCGTGACTTCCGGGCGCGCCAGGCTGCCGCCCGCGCGGACGGCCGCTACCTGGGCCTCGGAGTGGCGTGCTACGTGGAGGGGACCGGCATCGGTCCCTACGAGGGCGCCCACGTGCGCGTCGAGCCGAGCGGCAAGGTCTATGTCGCGACCGGGCTGACGACCCAGGGGCAGGGGCACCAGACCACGTTCGCCCAGATCGCGGCGGAGGCCCTGGGCTGCGACCCGGCCGACGTCACGGTGGTGACCGGGGACACGAGCCGCTTCAACTGGGGCGCCGGCACCTTCGCAAGCCGCGCGCTGGTGACGGCGGGGAATGCCGTCGGGATCGCCGCCGGCAAGGTGCGGGACAAGGCGCGACATCTGGCCGCCGACCTCCTCGAAGCCTCGCCGAAGGACCTCGAGCTGGCCGAGGGCGCCGTCCGAGTGAAGGGGCTGCCGAGCCGCCGGCTCACCCTGGGCGCGCTCGCCACGGTCGCCAATCCGATCCGCTACGCCTACGGCCAGGAGGCGGCGGAGGCGGCGCTGCGACTGGTCAAGCCGCGGCAGGGAGCCGTTCTCGGGGAGGACGAGGAGCCGGGGCTCGAGGCCCGCGGCTACTACGCGCCGCCCCAGGCGACGTTCGCCAGCGGCTGCCATGCCGCCATCGTCGAGGTGGATGTCGAGACCGGCCGGGTCACGTTCCTCCGGTACGTCGTCCAGCACGACTGCGGCACGGTCGTGAACCCGACGATCGTGGAAGGGCAGATCCACGGCGGCGTCGCCCAGGGGATCGGCGGCGCCCTCTACGAGCGGGTCGTCTACGACGAGAGCGGCCAGCTCCTGACGGGCAGCTTCATGGACTTTCTCATCCCCACCGCGGCCGAGGTGCCGGAGATCGAGATCCGGCACCTCGAGACGCCGTCGCCACTGAATCCGCTCGGCGTGAAAGGGGTCGGGGAGGCGGGGGCGATCCCGGTGCCGGCGCTCGTCGCCGAGGCCATCGACGACGCCCTCGCCCCCCTTGGCGTCCGGGTGCGCGAGATGCCGCTCAGCCCGACGCGGATCCTCGAGCTGATCGCAGGAGCCCGCGGCCGCGCTAGCGAGCCCGGCCGGGCCTGACCGGCGGCCGCCCGCCGCGCCCCGGCGCGCCAGCGCCCCGACCCGAACCAGACCGATCGCGAAAGGAGGAGGCGATGAACAGCCAGTGGAAGGCCTATCTGCTCGTGGCATTGGGCTCGATCATCTTGTGCGCCACCGTGGCGATCGTGGCCCCGGACGTGAGCGCCGGCCGAGCGGCCTTCGCGGCGGCCGCGCCGGAGCCCCAGGACCCGGACGCCGGCCAGCCATTTCAAAAGGGCACCACCGTGAGCCTGGCGGGCGGCGGGCATTTGGGGGCCGGCTCATTCACGGTGCCCGCCAACAAGCGGCTCGTCATCGAAACGATCACGATCGAGGGGTCGACGCCGGCGGGAGACATGCTCGCGATGATTTCTGTAACCTCTGGCGGCGCTGGACTTCTTCTTCACCGCCTCGTACTCACGCCGCAGGGGACGTTCTTCGGCAAGCGCGTGTTCGTGGGGACCCATCTCGTCCGGCTCTACGCCAACGCGGGCTCGAGAGTCAATTCCCAGGTCCTGCGCAGTGACACGACTGGGTCTGCAGAAGTACTCTTCCGCATCTCGGGCTACCTCCTCAATCCCTAGCGGCGTCACCTCGGCCGAGCCGGCCAGGCTCGCGCCGCAACGCGAATGGCCGTGACGATGTGCTCGTAGCCGGTGCAACGGCAGAGGTTCCCGGCCAGCTTCTCACGGATCTCCCTCTCCGAGGGCGCCGGGGTGTCCCGGAGGAACGCGTAGGCCCTCATCAGGGTCGCGGCACAGCAGATCCGGGCTCGCGTGCCGGACCGTGAAGGCGATCCGGGCGGCCAGCCGGGGCGGCGCGGCTTCGGCCTCGAGGGCCGGGACCTGCGCGTGCTCCCCGAGGTCGGCGTGGGCGAAGACCGCCAGCACGCCCGAGAGCCGGCGGGCGGCCTCGGTATCGATCCGCCTGATCCGGGCATGGGCAGGGGGGCTGCGGAGCAGGGGCGACGTGGGCGTGCCCCGGGGCGCGAGGTCATCGACGTATTGGCCGCGGCCCGTGAGCAGCCGGGGATCCTCGCGGCGGGGCACGGCGGCTCCGAAGTACCGGGCACCCATTCAGACGCGTTGGCCGCCGGCCACCGTGGGCTGCGACGGGTCTCGGCCACGGTGCCTAGACGCGGGCGAGGACCGCGATCACCCCGCCGCCCGGGGGCCCCTGGTGCTCGGCGCCGGCCGACACGTAACACATCGGGTCGCCGGTCACCGAGGCGACCACGGCGTTGACGGCGCCGCGGATGTGGCGCGTGTAGCCCACGTCGGAGTCCTCGAACATGACGTGACGGCGGCCCCGCGTCGCACCCGAGGGGTCCGGCTCGCACTTGACGAAGACGTTGACGAGCCGCGCCCGGTCCCGCTCGTCCAGCTCGCCCTCCACCCGGAGGCCCACTCTCCGCAGCGCGTCGCGGATGGCCGGGACGTCCAGCGCGTCGCGCATGACCCCGTGGGCGATCACGAACTCGCCGGTCGCGCGCGGCGAGTTCCCCATGGCGATGATCTCGCAGTTCATCAGCTCCACCCCGGACGAGGTGGAGGCGACATCCGAGGCCAGGCCGAACTCCTTGAGGATGACCGCCGGACTCAGGCGCGGCGGCGGGATCTCGCCGGTGGCGAGCCCGACGCCCAGGGCGGCGGCTCCGCGCCCGTAGGCCATGGACTTGCCGGTATCGGTGGTGACGACGTCCCGCCCGCGACCCCGGGCCTCGGCAATCCGCTCGGTGGTCAAGGCGCCCGTCTTGATCTGGACGAAGTGGATGTCCTCGGCGGACTCGATGCCGGCGTCCTTGATGGCCGCCCGCACGCCCTCGGCCGCCACCTCGGCGTGGACCAGGGTCCCGAACTCCTCGGGGAGGAGGTCCCGCGTGTAGGCGGTTCCAACCGTGAAGCGCTTCTCGCCGGAGGGCGCCCCCTGATCCGGCTCCCGGACGAAGATCGTGGCATGCGGGCTCATCAGACCCTCGGTGCCGCCGGACCAGATGATCGGGACCCGCTTGGCGATCTTCTCGAGGGGCGTTCCGGATCGCTGGGCCAGGAGGAGCTGGAAGCACAGCGTCGCCAGCCCCCGCGTGTAGTCGTTGACCCCACCGTTGCCTTCGGTCTTGCCGAGGATGGCGACGACATCGTCGGCGCGAAAGGCGTTCTGATCCAGGAGGCGGGCCGCCTCCGCGACGTCTTCCGGGCTCCGCATCCCGACCTTGAACGCGCTCGTCTTCATGCCCCTCTCCTCGGTGAGTCGCCCAGATCGTGCTCGGCTTGCCTGAGCCAGCGGCGCCCCTTGGCCGCCGGATCAGGCTTCATAGCGACGCCACTCTACTGCCCGACCGAGGTGGCGTCAAAGGCGGCCGGCCCGTCGCGGTGGAGTCGCTGCTCGACGGCCGTCTCGGCAACCACCCGGCCCAGCCGGACCACGAGCCGGCGGGCGGCCTGAAGGCGGATCGCTTCGGCGGGCGTGGGCGCGTCCAGGAGCACGAAGTCTGCGCGGTGGCCGACCTCGACGCCGTAATCGGGGGTGCGAAGGACGCGCGCCGCCCGGGTCGTCCCCATGGCGAAGACCGTCTCGACCTCGGGGGGGAGGCTGAGGTGGGCGGCGTGGGCCGTGATCAAGGCCACTTCCAGCATGTCGGCGCGCCCGAACGGGTAGAAGGTGTCCTTCACGCAGTCCTGCCCCATCGCCACGTTGACGCCGGCCTCCAGCAGCTCCTTGACCCGGGTGATCCCGCGCCGCACGGGCTGGCGATCCAGGCGTCCCTGGAGCATCAGGTTGGTGGCGGGGTTGGTGATCATGTGGACGCCGGCCCGCGCGAGCTTCTCGATGACCCGGCGCGCGTAGTCGTCGGGGTAGGCGGCCAGCGCGCAGGTGTGCCCGGCGGTCACGCGCCCCTGGTACCCGTTGGCGAGCGTGAGGTCGGCGACGATCTCGAGCGTCCGTGAGGCCGGGTCATCGGTCTCGTCGACGTGCATGTCGATGTCCCGGTCGTGGCGCAGCGCGACCTCGAAGCAGATCTCGACGTGCCGGCGGCTGTCGGCCGGGGAGGCCTCGTTGTGGGGCATACCCCCGACCAGATCGGCGCCCGCCTCCACGGCCCGCTCGAGCAGCTCCGCGGTCCCCGGGTCCCGCACGACGCCTTCCTGGGGGAACGCCACGATCTCCAGGTCCACCAGGTCCCGGTAGCGGGCCCGCGCCGCCGCCACGCCCTCCAGCGGCCGGAGCTTGCCGATCGTGTCCACGTCCACGTGCGTGCGGATTCGCGTGGTCCCCGTCAGGACGGCCGACTCGATGACCGGCCCGGCCCGGCGGACGATCTCCTCCACCGTGTAGGCGGCCTTCCGCTCCCAGAGGATCTCGATGGCCTCGCGCAGCGTCCCGGAGCGGTTGGGGCGGACGTCCTCGGCCACCAGCACCTTGTCGAGGTGGATGTGGGGATCGACGAAGGCCGGCGCCAGGAGCCGGCCGCCCGCCTCGACGTCCCGGGCGCCCCGGGCCGTGACCACGGCGGCGATCTCCGCGTAGCGCCCGCCGGCCACGGCGACGTCCCAGAGCCCGTCCCGCCCCCAGATCCGCGCCTGGCGCACGACGAGATCCATGCCTGGTCCTCCGCGCCTCCTGGCGACGATGGTCAACTATACGGCCGGATCAGGAGACGCGGCCAGGGGAACGCGGGCCGGGCGCCGCGCCGTCGGGCGCCGACACCGGCCGGCGCGGAATCGACCGAGGCGGGGTGCCCGACGCATCGGCGAGGAGCTGCAGGACGTGATGGACGCCCGGCAGGCGCATGGCGAAGCCGACCAGCGCGTACCCGAGATGAATGTGCTCGAGCCCGCGGGCCACCGCCACGATGCCGTGCTCCTCCGGGCTGCCGTCGCCCGGATCGTAGGTGATCCGCTCGAGGTCGCGGTCGGGGTGTCGCTCCGCGGCCACGACCTCGAGCGCGACGGGGCGGCGGCGCTCGAACCAGGGCTTGACCCCGGCGCACACCTCGCAGCTCTCGGCGACGTAGAGCCGGGCCGGCCCCTGGGTCCCGGCGAGGGCCGGATGCCACGGCCGGAAGCGCGGGAGCCAGCGCGGCACCGCCCGGCGGTAGGCGGTCCACCGGTCTCCGAAGCGAGCGTGCAGGTCGCCTTGCTCGTCCCAGCCCGCGATTCCGAGGCCGTAGAGATGCGCCATCACGGCGGCCGCCGAGACCCAGGGGCTCTCCAGCATGACCCCCCACACGGCGAGGGTCAGCATCGCCGAGAGCTGCATGGGACTGGCGAGATACGCATAGGGGCCACTCTGCACCAGGTGTCGGGGCGGGTCGTAGGGAATCGCGGTCCCCCCCCCGCGCTGGACGAACTCCTGCATGGCGCTCACGCCCAGCAGCCCGCACAGCCCCACGGCTTGCAGGCACAGGCCGAGCTGCCAGGCGGGACGGTCCCAGAGTGGCCGCCAGGCGCCGCCCGTCTGCTCCAGAATGATGGCCGGCATCAGGCCCAGGCTGATCCCGGCGGACAGCGGCACCTGGAGGGCCGCCCGGAGCGCGAGGCGCCGGTCCTCGGCCGTCCAGCGCGCGAGGAGCTGCGCCGGGACGAGGCAGAGCAGGGCGCCGACGGCCTCGCCGGCGAGCCAGCCGGGTTCGAGCCGCACGACGGGCGCCATTGCCGGCATGCACAGCGCATCGACCCACGCGAGCCCGAGCGCCACCAGGGCCAGGTTGAGTCGCGGGAAGGCCAGCGCCGGCACCGCACCCCACAGGAGCGTCCAGCCGAGATACACGTCGACCGGCAGGCCGAGCAGAAGCCCGCCCTCCGCGTGAAGCGTCCACCAGCCGAAGCGCCCGGCGAGCACGTGGAGCAGGAGCAGCGCCCACAGATTCCAGAGGCTCGCCAGCAGGCATCCGGTCCGCCAGGCCCGTCCCGGCCGGCGCCAGGCCCAGAGGACCAGGGTCGCCAGGACCGGCACGTACAGGGCGAGCAGTCGGACGAGGGTAGGGCGATCGATCACGAGCCGCCTCGCCTCATCGAGGCGTCGCGAGGTTGTCGATCAGATATTCGGCCGCCAGGCGCACGGCGTACCGTTCCCACGGCCCGAAGTACCAGATGGGGTCGAGCTCCCGTCGGTACCGCAGGATCCAGGTCACGCGCGAGCCTCGATCACCGGCGGCCGCCCACCGGATCTCGGCCTCCTGCCAGGTGAGCCAGTAGGCGACGAGGCTCTCGTCGGTGACGGGGCGAAGGCGAATCAGCCCCGGGCGCGACTCGATCACGTCCAGGACGAGATCGCCCGGTTGACCCTCGGCTCCGCTCAAGCGAATGCTCACGCGGTCCCCCGGGCTCAGGCCACGGCCGGCCGTCACGGTCGGCTGCGCAAACCCGAGTCGCAGAAAGGCCGGCAGCGGCGTGTGAAACGCGGGCGAACGGGCGAGCTGGCGGGCGATCGCGTCCGGGCTCGCCGCGACCTCGCGCGAGGCCGTCACCACCTCCGCGCGCGGCCACGCGAGCCGGTCGTCGACGCCTTCCAGGGCCAGCGGAAGCAGCACGAGCAGCGCCAGACAGCCCGCGGTGTTCCTGGCCCTCTCGCCGAACCGCCGGCGGGTCCAGTCCACCCAGGCGCCGATCATGACGCCGACCGCGAAGAAGAGCGGCGCCGCCATGAGGATGCAGATGACGCCTTCTCCGAGGGCGATGCCGGACATGAGGAGCGCGATGGTCATGGCCTTGCAGATCGAGCCGGTCGCGCTGCGAGGCGTGCCGGACAGAACCACGATGATCGCCAGCAGGGTCGGGATCCCGATGAACAGGGCGGCGGTCTGCTCCAGCCGGTGCGCCACCAGGAGCCGGTAGGCCAGGCTGGCGCAGGCGACCGCCAGGATCACGCCCACCATCGCCCACCGGGCCCGGCTCGCTCGCGCGGGCGCCTCGGCCCGGTCGCTCGGGGCCGGCTCCGGCCCCCGACCGCCAGCCCAGCGCAGGAGGAACACGGGGGGGGCCACGAAGACGAGCAGCAGCATCACCGCCACCGTCCAGTCCGCCCGGAGAAGGCCGGCCAGCGCGACCAGCGCCGTGAGCCCCTGGACGGCCGCCGTCGCCGGGAGGGTGAACAGGGCGTTCGTGATCCCCACCAGCGCCACCACCAGGATGGAGACGACGCTCCAGGGGTCCGCCCCGGGGCCGCGCGTGCCGCTGAGCCGCCAGGCCGCCAGCGCGACGAAGACCGCCACCAGGGCCCACCGGGCTCCGCCGATTTGCGTGCGTGCCATAGGGTCCTCCCCTCGAAGACCGCCGCGCCGGGCTCGGTCAGCCGGCTCCAGGCGTGGGTCCCGACCGTCGGACCGGCGCCGACTCGGGTACGAGCTCCGCCTCGCGCAGGATGGCCATCACTCGCCGGCGGACGGGCGTGAGCAGCGGCGAGGTGACGAATCGCCGGGCATCGTGCACGAAGTCGACCGCGGCGTCGATCAGGCGTCGGGTGCGCTTCTGCCCGGGAGACGAGTCGTAGAGGAAGTAGAGGAGAACGCCCAGGTGCAACGTCCAGAGCAGCACCGGAGCGGCGCCGCGGAGGTCGGCCGGCAGTCGCTCGTCCCCGATCGCCTCCTCGAAGACGGCGACACTCAGCTCCCGCTGGCGGCGGTTGGCGGGGCCGAACCAGGAGAGGGGATGCTTCGGCTCACCCCCGTACCGGAACAGCGCGCGCAGGAGCTTGCGGTCCCTCTCGAGAATGTCGATCTTGGCGTGAAAGGCGACGCCGAGGCGTTCCCGGAAGTCGCGGGCGCGGGCGAACCCCTCCCGGGCGCGGGCCAGGTGCTCCTGCTGGACGTAGTCATAGTAGGCGCCGACGATCGCCTCTTTGCTCTCGAAGTAGTAGTAGGCGGCGCCTAGCGCGATCCCGGCCTCGGCCGCCACGTCCCGCATGGTGGTCTGGTCGAAGCCCCGCGCCCGGAACAGCCTCAGCGCCGTCTCCAGGATGTGCTGCCCGGTGTCCTCGGCCGGCGCGCCGGAGGCCCTGAACATGTTCAAATCATAGGACGGCGACGATCCCGGTGTCAAGGATTCCCTGAACATGTTCAAAAGAGCCGGCCCCGCGCGCGGCCGGGGTCAGTCCGAGGTGGGCTTGGACTCGTCCACGGGAGCCCGGAAGAGACCCCCCGCGATCTCCGCTTCGCGCTTCTTGATCATCTCGACGACGTCTTTCGGGAGCTTGCTCCCCCACGCGCGCAGGGGGGCCAGCCGGGCGCCGCCCCGCTGCATCATGGTCCACTCGGCGTAGTCCATCGCCATGAAGGTCCCGCGCCGGACCGACTCCAGGACGTACTTGACCAGCGGGTACATGTCCCACACCGGGCCGGTGATGACGGTCTCGGGGGCGAGGTGCTGCTGGTCCAGGAGGTTGCCGAAGGCCAGCTTGCCCCGCTCCTTGGCGGCGTCGATCACCCCGTAGCGCTCGGCGTAGAGAACGTCGGCGCCTGCTTCGATCTGGGCCAGGGCGGCTTCCTTGGCCTTCGGGGGATCGAACCAGCTTCCGATGAAGGCGACCTTCACCTTGACGTTCGGGTTCGCCTCGCGCGCGCCCTCCTTGAAGGCGTTGATCAGGCGGTTCACCTCGGGCACCGGGTGCCCGCCCACCACCCCCAGCACGTTCGACTTGGTGACCTTGCCTGCGATCATCCCGCACACATAGGCGGGCTCGTGGATCCAGTCGTCGAAGACGCCGAAGTTCGGCTGAGCCGGGCCGAGCCCGGAGCCGAAGAGGAACTTGGTCTTCGGATACGCCTTGGCCACTCGCCGGGCCGCCTGCTCCTGGCCGAAGGCGTCCCCCATGATCAGGTCGTAGCCCTTCTGGGCATACTCCCGGACCACGCGCTCGAAATCGGCGGCCGGGACCTTCTCCGTCCAGTCGTACCGGACCCCCATCTCCTTCTGCGCGCGGAGGAGCGCCTGGTGGATGGCGCCGTCCCACGGCTCCTCGATGGAAGTCTGGAAGATCGAGACCACCCGCAGCTTCTTGGTCGGGGCGGCGGCCGGCTTCTTGGCCGGCTCGGGTTGCTTCGGCTGGGCGCCGGCGGGCGAGGCGTCGAACCCCCCCGGCCAGACGGCCATCAGGAGCGCGGCGACCACTCCCGCAGTGGCGACACTCTGGCGCCTCATCGCCCACCTCCCTGGTCGATGACGGTCGATAGCCGGGACCTTCGCCGCGCCGGTGGCGCGATCACGCGCGCGGGGCCACGCGCGGACAAGACGGGCGGGACCCGTGGGCTCGACTCCGCGGGTCACGGCGACGCCGGCGGGCTCAGCGCGCGGGCGTAGGCGGCGGGGCGGGGGCGCAGGAGCGCGCGGCAGCGGCAGCCGGTCGGCTCGTCGAGCCGATCGAGCAGCGACAGCTCGAGGGTGGCCGCGACCGCGGGCAGCGTCTCCAGATAGAGGCGGTCCAGCGTGACCGTGGGGTCCTCGGGCTCGAGCCCGGTGCCCCAGTTCGACACGACGTGGTAGTAGAGGAGATGCATCCCGCAGACGCGGGCGAGTACCGGGCTCACGCAGTCGCCGGTGATGATGGGTGTGCCGGTGAGCCGCCCGTAGGCCTCGAGCTCCCGGCAGGTCGCCAGTGACTCGAAGCCGTTGCCGGCGAGCCAGCGGTTGAGGATGACGCCGGCCTCGTGGCCGTGGACACGGCGGAAACGGAACCCCGGCAGGCGCTCCACCGCGTCGCCGAGCGCCTGGGCCAGGGGCGGGCAGAAGGGGTCGTCCATGATGGCGACCTGGCGCGGGAGGCAGAACTCGAGCTCCGTGCCCGGCAGGCCGGTCGGCATGGTGTCTCGGGCGAGGTAGCTCCGGGGGAGGACGAGGTCGCCCGGCCGGACCGCCGTCTCGTCGGCGGGCGCGCGCCGCCAGTCGCAGCTCCCGCTCGTCCCGCCCACCAGCAGGACCCGTACCCCCGCCTTCCAGAGGATCCAGAACGTCTTCCACTCGCTCCCGCGGAGGAGCGGATCCTCGTCCACGACCTGGCCGTAGCTCGGAACGCGGAGGAACTCCCGCCCGCTCGGCGTCCGGTAATGCTCCACCTGCGGCCCGAGCCCGTAGGGGGTCGGCGGGCGGCCCACCCCGAGCCGCCGGTGCCCGAGCGTTGCGGCGAGCTCGTGAAAGGCGTCGCCGAGTCCCCAGGTCGGGCTCCCGCCGAGGGTCGCGGCCGGCGCGGCGGGGCCCTCGTAGGTGACGCTCGGGTCCACCCGGCAGAGACAGGCGTGCATGCCCGCGTCAGCCGCGCTCGTGGACGGCGTGCTGCCAGTCGAGCCGCCGGCCGAGGACATGGACCACGGTGTAGACGATGAAGGACAGCAGTGCGGCCAGGAGCGCGACGGCGTAGACCTGGTCGCCTCGGTACTGCTGCATGGCCCGATTGATGATGTAGCCGAGCCCGGATGAGGAGATCATCCACTCGGCCGCGATGGCCACGATGATGCTGCCGCTCCCGGTGATCTCCTGAGCGGAGACGATGTAGGGCAGAGCGTAGGGCAGCCGCACGTGGAGGAAGGTCTCGGCGCCGCTGGCGCTGAGGATCCGCATCCGGTCCAGCACCACCCGGTCTGCGGCCAGGAGGCCGCGGTACGTGTTCACCAGCACCGGGAAGAAACCGGCCAGGACGACGATGGTGACCTTGGAGCCGAGCGTGTCGCCGAAGGCCAGGACGAGGACGGTGACGAGCGCGACGTACGGCACGTTGCGCAGGGTGATGGCGACGGGCATGACCACCTGCCGGCCGCTCGGCACGGCGACGAAGAGCGCGGCCAGTCCGATGCCGACGACGTTGGCGAGGACGAAGCCCAGGGCGGCGACCTTGAGCGTTTCCAGCAGGTGGACCGTGATGAACGAGTGCTCCGTCACCAGTGTGTGGAGCACCCGTTCCGGACGCGGGATGACGAAGGCCGGCAGTCCGGAGAGGAGGATGGCGAGGTACCAGAGCGCGAGGATCGACCCGAGCGGCATGAGGACGGAGAGCAGCGCCCGCCCGAGCCGCGCGATCATTTCAGCTTGGGGCGGGAGCGCCTGCTGCCGCCCCCCCCCATCCCCCCCACCAGCAGCCCGCTGCCTCCCGTCCTCCCGGCATAGCCAGGTGTCGCATCAATTCCCCCCGGGCTCTCAGCGCGCGGGCACGGCGGTCGGCTCGGTCGCCGCCAGGGGATCGACCCGCCCGAACAGGAGGCTGCGGATGTGGGCGGCCGTCTCGACGAACCGCGAATCGCGGCGGAACTCGGTCCCGCGCGGCCGCGGCGCCGGCACCGGGACGACCTCGAGCACCCGGCCCGGGCCGCGCGAGAGCACCACGACGCGGTCGGCCAGCATCACCGCCTCGTCGATGTGGTGGGTGACGAACAGGACGGTCTTGGGCCGGGCGAGGAGCGTCCGCCCGAACCACTCGCCGAGCTCCTCTCGCTTCATCTCGTCGAGGGCCGAGAACGGCTCGTCCATCAGGAGCACGCGGGGGTCGTGGGCGATCGCGCTCGCGACATTGACCCGCTGGACCATCCCGCCCGAGAGCTGGTGAGGACGCTTGTCCTCGTGGCCGGCCAGGCCGAACTCCCGCAGGAGGTCGCGGGGCGGGAAGCCGACGCGCCGCGCGATCCGTTGGGTGAAGCCGACATCATCGACGGCGCGCTTCCACGGCAGCACCGCGGGGCGCTGGGAGACGAGTCCGAGCAGGCGCTGGTGGCGCGCCACCGCGGGTGGGTCCGTCCCGATCCAGACCTCGCCGGTGGTGGGCGCCTCCAGGTCGGCGACGATCCGGAGGAGGGTCGTCTTGCCGCAGCCCGAGGGGCCGACCAGCGCCACGAACTCGGCGGAGGCCACCTCCAGGTCGACCGTGTCGAGCACCAGCGTGCCGCCGAAGCGGCGCGAGAGCGCCCGGATCGAGATCGGGACGGACACGGAGCGGAGCCGGCCTTTACTTCTTCGCCTCGGGGAGGAAGGCGTTCGTCATCATCTCGCCGACCGGCAGTACCCGGGGAATGCGCTCGTACTCCTTGTAGAACGCCATCATTCCCTCCCATACCCTCGGGTTCATCCAGAGAAGCCCGTTCCGCCTGGTGTCCTCGCTCACGAAGAGGACGTTCTGGATCTTCCACCGCCAGGCGAGCTTGTCGGCCTTCTCGACCTGTTCGGGATAGCTCGCCACGAGCTGCACCGTCTCCTCCGGGTGGTCGAGGATGTACTGCATCCCACGCGCCACCGCCCGGAGGTAGCGGCGGACGAGGCTCGGGTTCTCGCGGACGATCTTGCCGGTGGTGAAGATGACGTCCGAGTAGCTCGTGATGCCGTATTCCGAGAACGGGATCGCCTTCCAGGCCTTGCCCCGGATGCGGGGCGAGGCGTCGGGCTTCGCCGTCTCCTGCTCGATCTGGTAGGTCTGGTTGGTGATCCAGCCCGTGAAGTAGTCGACCTTGCCGACCAGCAACGGCTCCGCGTTGGCCTGGACGACCTCCACCTTGATCGCCTTGAGGTCGAGCCCGTGCTTCTTGGCGAGCGCCCGGAGGAAGATCTCACCGTCGGACTGGATCCCGACCACCTTGCCCTCGAGGTCCTTCGGCTTCGGGGGGGGCGCGCTGCGGTCGGCCAGGGTGATGTAGGCGTAGGGCCCGCGCTGGAGCAGGGTTCCCACGGCCACCACGTCGATCGGGTCCGGCGCCAGGCGAGCCTCGAACACGACGTTGCCGCCGGCCGTGATGCCGAAGTGCGCTTGACCCACGCCCACGATGGGGACGGGGTTCTTGCCGGGGCCGCCGTCGAGGATCCGGTGCTTGAGCCCCTCCTCGGTGAAGAACCCTTTGGCGTCGGCCACCATGATGGGGGCGAACTCGCCGTTGCGCAGCCAGCCGAGCTGGGTCTTGACCTCGACCGTCTGGCTTGCCGCGGGTGAGGCGCCGACGAGGAGCACGCCGATCAGGAGGGCGCAGGGGAGCCACCAGTGGCGATCAGGCATGAGCGGGGCCTCCTTGATAGCGCGCGAAGCGCGCGAATTCGCCGAAGAGCGACGGTCTGTCGATTTCCAGGGCGCAGCCGCAGGCACGGTCGGCCGGCGGGGTGGCGGCGATCGCATCCATGACCATCCGGGCCATCGCGGGCCCGCACTGCCGGTAGATCGCGGCCAGGTCGGCGATCTCGAACGCCCCGAGCCCCTCGGCCGGGTTCACCACGATCGACAGGATGGCCAGGCACATCCCGTACGTGCGGGCCAGCCGAAATTCCGGGCCCGCTGTCTTGCCGACCAGATCGAAGCCGAGCTGTCGGTAGGTCCGGTCCTCGGCCGGGGTCTCGAACCAGGGGCCGGGCGTGTGGACGTAGACGCCCCCGGTCTCGAACCGCGGCGCCCGGCGCGCCCCGGCGGCTTGCGCGACCGCCGAGTAGTGGCCGAGGTTCGCCTCGACCGCGGCGGCCAGCATCGCGCGCAGGCGCGGGCACAGAGGGTCGCGGAACCGGATCAGCTCCGGCCCCACCGGCCGGGGCACCTCGCCGCAGAGATCGATCACGTCCGCCACGTCGACGAGATCCCAGGGGCGGAGCTCTTCGGCCAGGGCGCCGGTGCTGTTGTCCACGAAGACCTGTCGCACGCCGGCCCGGGCCAGGACGTCGAAGACGCGCTCGCTCGCCCGTACACTCCGATCCGCCGCATCGAGCCGGCCGGGGTCGATGCCGTGCATCCAGACGTAGAGGTAGTCCCGCTCCTCGCCCGTGCGCCGGTCGGAGAGGCGGCAGAGCCGGAAGGAGGGAGCGGGGCCGAAGGGCGTGTCGAGCCGGATGTCGGGCTCGACGACCTTGACCGCGAGATGGGGGTGGCCCTCGAGCGCGCCGTCCGGGTAGGGAAAGGCCCAGGTCCCGGAGCCGCCGATGTGCGCGAACTGAGCCCGTGGAGGTTGCACCGCGGGCCAAGCATAGACGACGCCTCGCGGGCGCGACAAGGGGGGTGTCGTGGCGTCCCGGGCAGATCAGATGCCAACGCGGCGTTCCGCGGGGTGGCTTCCACCGCTCTCGCGCGGTAAGCTGACCGCGAGGTGAGCGATGCCACAGACACCACACGTCGAGCGGCACTTCAGAGGCAGCGCGACCGTTCGCGACATCGTCATCGGGATGTCCGACGGGTTGACCGTCCCCTTCGCCCTCGCGGCGGGGCTGTCGGGGGTCGTGGTCTCCAACAGTCTCATCGTCACGGCCGGCGTCGCGGAGATCGCGGCGGGCTCGATCGCGATGGGTCTGGGAGGCTACCTCGCGGCCAAGGGCGACGCCGAGCACTACGCGAGCGAGCGGGCGCGCGAGGCGCAAGAAGTGAGCGAGAAGCCGGGGGTTGAGGCGACCGAGGTCGCCGAGGTACTCGGGTCCTACGGCCTCACCGCTGAGGAGAGCGCGCCGGTCGTGGAGGCGCTCCGGCGACGCCCGGAGGCCTGGGTCGACTTCATGATGCGCTTCGAGCTGGGCCTCGAGCGGCCCGATCCGACCCGCGCGCTTCTGAGCGCCTTCTCGATCGCCGGCGCCTACATCGGCGGCGGTCTCATCCCGCTCGCGCCGTACATGATGCTCGCCGGCGCGCAGGCCGCGCTCGCATCCTCCGTGGTCGTCACCCTCGGCGCCCTCGCGGTGTTCGGCTACATCAAGGGTTACTTCACCGGCACCACGCCCCTCCGCAGCGCGCTCCAGACGGTGCTCATCGGCGGGCTCGCGGCCGGGGCGGCCTTCGGAATCGCCCGGGCCATTTCGTGAAGTCCGCCCCGGCGCGGGGCTCACCCGGCAGGCCCGCGGATCTCAGGGCGGCGGCTCGGGTATATTCTGAGCGTGATGGCCACGCGGGCGCGGTCCGGGAAGGATTACTAGAGCCGGGCCTTCGACCCGGGACCAGGCTTCGATTGCGCGGCCAGGGGCGGGCCTCGCCGGACCGCCCGCCAGGCGACATGTATCTCGCCGTCGAGATCACCGACGAGGGGTGAGCGTAACCGGGTCACCGGAAGATATGGCAGATTGCGGAGCACGGGAGGAGCCATGAGATCAGCGTCTCGACGTTCACCGAGCAAGAAGGCCCCGGCCACGACAGGCTCGATGGAAGCCGCCGCCGCGAAGCAGGCCGTCGGCAGGCGCGCCCAGCAGGGCAAGGACGCGAGCCGGGCGTCTCTCCAGGCGCGCGCCGCGCGCCAGTTCGAGAAAACCGGTGCGAAGGCGATCCAGGCGCACCTGCGCGCGAGGACGCAGCGACAGCAGGCGCGACGCGACTCCCGCTGACGGCGGACCCGGGGGGGTCGCAGCGGGCGCCGCCGGGCGGCGCGACTCTACACGAGGAGGGCTCGAGATGCCGTCGACGGACGAGAGACTACCGAAGGAGCTCTGGGACTGGCTCGGTCAGGCGAGCACGGCGACCGTCACGACCCAGCTCTTCAAGCGAGGCTTGCGACGCATGCACCTGTCCGGCGTTCGCCCCGTCAGCCGGCGGCGCCGACTCATGGGGGAGGCCCTGACGCTGCGCTACATCCCATCCCGGGAAGACCTGGACATCCTCGAGGTATTCCAGAATCCCGAGCATCCGCAGCGCAAGGCGATCGAGCTCGCGAAACCGGGCCAGGTTCTGGTCATGGATGCCCGCGGGGAGACTCGGGCGGCGTCTGCCGGACACATCCTGGCCACCCGGCTGCTCCGGCGAGGCGCGGCCGGGCTCGTCACGGATGGCGCCCTTCGCGACAGCGGGGGCATCGCGGAGATGGACTTCGCCGTCTATGCGGCGGGCGCCAGTCCCGCGCTGAACCTCACCGTGCATCACGCCGTCGACATCGGCGTGCCGATCGGGTGTGGCGGCGTCCCGGTGTTCCCTGGCGACGTGGTGCTCGGGGACGAGGAGGCCGTCGTGGTGATCCCCCGGCAGCTGGCGGTCGAGGTGGCCCGGGATGCCGCCGAGCAGGAGCGACTGGAGAGCTTCATTCTCGAGAAAGTGGAGGGGGGAGCGGCGCTTCCGGGCATCTATCCGCCGAATGCCCGGACCCTCGAGGAGTATGGGGCCTGGCGCCAGGCCCGCGGCGGCGGGGCCTGACCTCGGGTCACCGGGCGATCGGGGTTCGCACCTCAGCTCTGGCGCCGGCCCCCCTCGCGCTCGAGGAGCTTGCCCAGGAACGCGCGCGTGCGGGACTCCCGGGGGTCCGTGAAGAGCCGGTCGGGGGGACCCGCCTCGACGATGGTCCCGCGATCCATGAACACGACCTGGTCGGCGACGTCGCGGGCGAAGCCCATCTCGTGCGTGACCACGATCATCGTCATGCCCCGGTGCGCCAGCTCCCGCATCACGCGGAGCACCTCGCCTACCAGCTCGGGATCGAGCGCGGAGGTGACCTCGTCGAACAGCATGACCTTGGGCCGCATGGCCAGGGCGCGGGCGATGGCGGCCCGCTGCTGCTGCCCTCCCGACAGCCGTCCGGGGTACTCGTGCAGCTTGTCCTCCAGCCCCACCCGGACGAGAATCTCGGTCGCCTGCGCTTCCGCCTGCGGCTTGGGGATCTTCCGCACCAGACGGGGCGCCAGCGAGACGTTGTCGAGGACGGTCATGTGAGGAAACAGGTTGAAGCTCTGGAACACCATGCCGATGTCCTCGCGCAGGCGACGGACATCGGCCGGATCGGGCCGGGGCCCCGGCTCCTCGGTGCCCCGGCTGATCAGCACGCCCTCGACGAAGACCTCTCCCCGCTGTATCGCGTCGAGCATGCAGAGGCAACGGAGCAGGGTGCTCTTGCCGGAGCCGCTGGGGCCGATGATCACGAAGACCTGCCCGCTGTCGACCGTGAGGCTGATGCCGTTGAGGACCACCAGCGTCCCGAATGCCTTCACGATGGACCGGGCGCGGACGATCCGGGCGTCGCCGGGAGGCG
>DASYQW010000386.1 GCA_036005065.1 Candidatus Methylomirabilota bacterium
GCAGGGCGAGAGCCCCAGGCCATGTCGCCGGCCACCGGCGCGGTCGGGCGCCGCGGGGAAAGGGGGCAGAGCCAGAGTCCCGCGGGCCCAGGAAGCTGGTGAGACAGGAAAACAGTCGTGACCCCAGAGAAGGAGGGCTGAGATGAGCCGACGAACCGTGCTGGAGAGCGCACTCGTCCTGCTGGTCACCCTGGCCGTCGCGCTCGTGCCCGCCTGGGATACGCGGGCGGGGCAATTCAAGCGGCTGACGGGCTCCGAGATCCTCGCGCCCGGTGCCCAGATCCAGGCCCACGCGAGCCCCCGGAACCAGGGCACTGCCATGGAGATCGACGTATACGAGTGGATCGCCGCATCGGCGGCGGCGCCCGTCCCGTACCGCTGCCGCATCATCCTCAACCTGACGGGCCAGCGGCTCAACCTCCGGATGATCGGGGCGGACGGATCCATCTTCTCGAGTTGCGTCGCGCCGAGCGGCGGCAGCTGCGACGTCCCGACCGGCTTCGCGACGCCGAAGTCGCTGCACCAGTGCACGGTGGCAACGCAGGGCGGCGCCCCGGTCCTCCCGACCGCCCACTACATCCTCGCCATCCAGCGGCTCTGAGGCTACCCGGCCGAATCCCGCGTGGTGGAGTCTAATCCGCCGAGGGCCTGCCCTTGACTACCCACGCGTGAACACCCGGATCGAGCGAGCCAGGCTTTGGGCGGGTGCCCTGGCCGCTCTTCCGGCTGGCCGCGCTTCCGGCTTGACAGGGCGCCGGACCCGGGCTAGGGTAGGTGTGGTCCGACCAGCATACCGGTACGAGGATTCCTTTAGTCTCGAGGATCTGGGTGGCGTAGGGAGGCCCGCATGGCGCATCTGATCTGCGAAGTTGTCTACCGGGGAATCTTCCAGAAAAACCTGGCATCGCGCATCACGCGGGGGATCGTCCTGTCGGCGCGGAAGGCCGGCCGGTGGGGGATCGCCTTCGGCCGATACGGGGACAGCCCTCAGCGAAACGGCATTCCCGCCAAGGACTTCGCCATCGTCGCGGACAGCAAGGAGGAGCTCGAGCAGCACATGGCCCGCTACGAGCCGAAGGAGCTCCACGTCACCATCTGCGTGGACGACACCCTGGGCAAGGGCGTGGAGTCGTGGGCGTGGTACGGGCTCCAGCCCATCAACCGGCTCCTCCTGCCCGACGGCCACCTGCTCGTGACCTCGACCCAGTCCCCGGACGATCTCCTGAAGGACATCCACACGAAGGACAGCCCCTACCATCTCTGGATCCTGCCGGGCAAGGCCTCGTTCGGGGGGCTGTGGGTCTACAAGGAAGACCACACCGAGGTGCGGATCCTCGGCGCGCTGGCGAAAATCGCCCCGCAGTTCCTGTCGATCGACGCGGTGTCCGAGGCCATTCGGGAGGCCGAGTGGGGCTCGGACCTCAAGGTGGACTCGGCCCGCAAGGCCTACGAGCGGATCGAGAGCCGGCCGGTCCGGATCACCGAGGGCAACCCCGAGACCCCCTATGCCTTCGAGCTCCCCCGCTGGTGGGAGATGCGGGAGGGCGTGACGATCCCCTCCCTGCCCATCGGGAAGCCCATCGAGGGCACCAAGGGCTACCGCCCCGAGCGGAGCACGGTGTTCAAGAAGTTCTCGACCCGGACGATGCGGCCGGTCATCGACTTCGACACCTGCGTCAAGTGCACGCTCTGCTGGCTCCAGTGTCCGGACAGCTGCTTCGACGTCATGCCCGACGGCCTCTACGACGCCAACATGGAGTCGTGCTGCGGGTGCGGGGTGTGCGAGGCGGTCTGCCCCGTCCACAACTGCATCACGATGGTGAACGAGGCGGCCTTCGAGGACAACGCGAGCCAGTGGGAGATGTGGCGCCGCGACAAGGACGCCTACAAGGTGTGGCTCACCGAGAAGATCCAGGACAAGGTCCACGTGGCGCGCTCCCACGGCTTCCGCTACCGCGGGCAGTACGAGGAGGAGCTCGCGAGCGGATCCGACCTGGGCGGGAGGCCGGTGACCGAGGGCATCCCCGGCGAGAACGCCGAAGAGAAGGGGCTGCCGTCCACCGTCCACGTGCACGAGTCGGCCTCGATCGTGACGGGCATTCCCGAGGCGCCCGGCGCCTAGGCTCTGCAACAGAGACACAGGAGGAACGGTCCATGGCAGTTGCGACCAGGCCGGCCCCGGCCGCCGCGGTCCTCGAAGAGAAGGAGATGCTCATCTCGGGGAGCGAGGCCGTCGCCGAGGCCCTGACGCTCGCCGACATCGACGTCGTCACCGCCTACCCGATCCGGCCCTACGACACGGTGATGCAGGCGATCGCCAAGAAGATCGCCAACGGCAAGCTCGTCGCCGAGTACATCGTGGCCGAGGGCGAGCACAGCCAGTTCGAGATCGTCAAGCACGCCTCGACCGTCGGGGCCCGCGTCTTCTGCGGCTCCTCGGGCGTGGGCTGGATGTATGCGATGGAGGCGATCACGGTGACGCCGGCCCTGCGCGTTCCGATGATCGCGCTGGTGGGTAACCGCGCCCTCGACGATCCGGGCGCCTTCGGGGTCGAGCACAACGACGCCCTGTCGGTCCGCGACCTCGGCTGGCTCCTGTGCTGGATCGACACCTCCCAGGAAGCGTTCGACACCACCCTGATCGCCTACCGGGTGGCCGAGGATCGCCGGATCTTCCTCCCGATCGCCATCTCGGCCGACGGCGCCTTCCTCACGCACTCCCAGTCGCTCACGCGAGTGCCGCCCAAGGAATGGGTCGACACGTTCCTGCCGCCGTATCGTCGGGGCGATCTCCTGCTCCATCCCGACAACCCGATCACGGTGGCGCCGCAGGTGAACGAGGACTGGGTCATCGAGATCCGGCGCCAGAACAACGCGGCGACCGAGCGCGCCTACACGGTGATCGAGGAGGCCTACGCCGACTTCCGCCGGATCTTCGGCCGGGGACCGGAGAACCCCTGGTTCGAGGAGTACATGACGGAGGACGCGGAGATCATCCTCATGGGAATGGGAACGCTCTCGCTCCCGGTGAAGGTGGCCATCCGGAAGATGCGCGAGGACGGGAAGAAGGTGGGGCTGATCCGGCTCCGCTGGTTCCGGCCGTTCCCGCACGAGCAGCTCACCCGGGCCCTGCGGCGGGCCAAGGCCATCGGGGTCATCGACCGGGATTACTCCTTCGGGTCGCCCTTCGGGTCCGGAGTCGTCGCCACCGAGGTGCGGGCCGCCCTCTACAACGCCGAGCACCGGCCGCCGCTCATCGGCTTCATCTGCGGGTTGGGCGGCCGCGAGGTGACTCTGGAGGACGTCTACAAGCTGACGGACATCTGCTATGCGGCGGCCAAGGCCGGCAGGGCCGAGCGCGGCACCTACTGGCTCGGCGTGCGCGAGTAAAGGAGACCTGAACCATGGCTGAGGCGACGATCTTCGCCAA
Organism: Candidatus Methylomirabilota bacterium; assembly: GCA_036005065.1. NCBI lineage: Bacteria > Methylomirabilota (SeqCode) > Candidatus Methylomirabilota bacterium. The sequence goes on from DASYQW010000386.1 coordinate 3,431, forward strand.
CCAGACGCAGACCCTCGAGCCCTTCAAGGGCGTCAAGAAGGTCACCATCGAGGAGTATTTCAGCTCCGGCCACCGCACGTGCCAGGGCTGCGAGTCGGCCCTGGTGATGAAGCTCATGGTCAAGGCGGCCGGCCCACGCACCATCGTGCTGGGCTCCACCGGATGCATGTACGTCGCCAACACGACCTACTACTCCACCCCCTGGGTGGTGCCCTGGATGCATACCCAGCTCGGCTCCTCGGGCTCCGCGGCCCTGGGCACCGCCGCCGGGCTCAAGGCGCTGATGAAGAAAGGCAAGATGAAGGCGGAGCCGATCAACGTCATCGCCTTCTGCGGCGACGGCGGCGGCGCCGACATGGGCCTCGGCGCCATCTCGGCCACCCTCACCCACAAGGAGTACAACTCGCTCATCCTCCTCTACGACAACGAGTCCTACGCGAACACCGACATCCAGCTCTCGGGACTCACCCCGTACGGGGCCCACACCACCTTCAGCCCCCCGGGCACCGTGAAGCGGATCATCCACACGCGCTGGAAGAAGAATGTCGCCGGCATGCTGGCGGCGGGCCACCCCGAGTGCCGCTACGTGGCCACCGTCTGCGCGTCGTACGCCGTCGAGATGATGAACCGCGTCCGCAAGGCGCTGACGATCCCCGGCCCGACCTTCATCCACTCGCTCGACCCCTGCCCGAAGGGGTGGGACTATGACCCGATGCTCTCCCACGAGCTGGGGGAGCTGGCGATCGAGACGGGCATCTTCCCCCTGTACGAGGTCGAGGACGGGGTGGTCAAGTACTACGGGAAGACCAAGGCCATCGTCGACGGTCGCAAGCGGAAGCCGGTCCGCGAGTACCTCTTGAAGCAGGGCCGCTTCGCGCACTTCACCGAAGAGGACCTGGCGTACTTCCAGGCCAAGGTGGATGAGATGTGGGAGAAGTGGGAGATGCCGGGCGTCGTCGCGTTCCGGAAGCAGCCGGGGGCCGTGCCGAGCGTGAACTGAGCCGGCGGCGCAACCGGATTGTCGAGAGGGCCGCCGGCTTGCTGGCGGCCCTTCTTGTATCTGAACCCTCACTGAACGGAGGGCTCGGGATGCGCACTACAACGCTCCAACGCGTGGCTTGGATCCTCGCCCTGCTCGTGACGCTCGTCCCGGGCGCCTCGGCGGTCGCCTGGGAGCCGACCAAGCCCGTCGAGTTCATCGTGCCGGCCGGGACGGGGGGCGGCGCCGACCAGATGGCGCGGATCATCGCGCCGCTGGTCGAAAAGCACAAGCTCTCGCCGCGGCCCCTCATCGTGGTTAACAAGCCGGGCGGCGCCGGAGCCGAAGGGTTCACCCACGTCAAGGCCAAGGAAGGCGACGCCCACACCATCATCATCACGCTCTCGAACCTCTTCACGACCCCGCTCCACACCGGCGTCCCCTTCAACTGGAAGGACCTGACCCCGGTCGCCCGAATCGCGCTCGACGAGTTCATCCTGTGGGTGAACACCGAGACGCCGTACAAGACCGCCAAGGACTACGTGGAAGCCGTGAAGGCCAAGCCCGGCACCTTCAAGATGGGCGGGACGGGCTCGGCCCAGGAAGACCAGATCATCACCATCCAGCTCGAGCAAGCTCTCGGCCTGAAGTTCATCTACGTCCCCTTCAAGGGGGGTGGGGAGGTCTGCGTCAACCTGGTCGGCAAGCACGTGGACTCGACCGTGAACAACCCCATCGAGTGCGCCGGCCACTGGAAGGCCAACCGGGTCCGGCCGCTGGCCGTGTTCGACGCGGAGCGGCTTTCCGCCAAGGGGTGGGGCGACATCCCGACGGTCAAGGAGGCGCTCGGCGCCAACATCGAGTACCTGATGCTGCGTGGGATCTTCGGCGCTCCCAAGATGCCGGCCGACGCCGTCGCCTTTTACCAGGGCATGCTGAAGAAGGTCTACGAGACCCAGGAGTTCAAGGACTACCTCGAGCAGGGCGCGCTCAAGCCGTCCTGGCTGACCGGGCCGGAGTACGTGAAGTGGCTCGAAGGGGCCGAGACGCTTCATCAGGAGCTCATGAAGAAGGGCGGCCTGCTGAAGTAGCGCGGCCCGCCGCGGACGACTTCCCATGCGCAGGGCCGACGTGGTCTGCGCTCTCGTGCTGCTCGCCGGGGCCGCCGTGGTCATCGGTGAGGGGCTCCGCCTGCGGATCGGCTGGGGCACGGACGGGCCGGAGCCGGGATTCTTCGTCTTCTACCTCGGCCTGGCCCTCGCCATCGCATCGGCGGCGGTGCTGGGCCAGGCCCTCCTTCAGCCGGAGGCGCCGCTCTACCGCAAGCCGTTCGTCGAGCCGGGCCAGTTCGTCCCCGTCGCCAAGGTGCTGGTGCCGGCGAGCCTCATGGTGCTGGCCACGCACTGGCTCGGTCTCTACGTCGCCGGCGGGCTGTACCTCGGCGCCTACATGCGCTGGATCGGCCGGCACTCCTGGGCGCTGACCGTGCTCTTGAGCGTGGCCATCCCGGCCGCCACCTTCCTCCTCTTCGAGGTGTGGTTCCTGGTGCCGATGCCCAAAGGGCCCCTGGAAGCGCTCATCGGTTACTGAAGAGGGATCGATGGGCGGGCTCGAGCACCTCGTCATGGGCTTTCAGATCGCGATCACGCCGTTCAACCTCGCCATGACCGTGATCGGAATCATCCTCGGCACGATCATCGGCGTCCTGCCCGGACTCGGGGGCGCCAACGGCGTGGCCATCCTGCTGCCTCTCACCTTCACGATGCCGCCCACCTCGGCGATCATCCTCCTGACCTCGCTCTACTGGGGCGCGCTCTTCGGCGGGGCCATCACGTCGATCCTGTTCAACATCCCCGGCGAACCCTGGTCGGTGGCGACCACCCTCGACGGCTATCCGCTCGCCAAGCAAGGGAAGGGCGCCCAGGCCCTGACCGCGGCCTTCACGTCCTCCTTCATCGGGGCGGCTTTCTCCATCGTCCTGGTCTCTTTCTTCGCGCAGCCGCTGGCCGAGCTGGCCCTGAAGTTCGGCCCTCCGGAGTTCTTCGCCATCCAGCTCCTCACCTTCTCGAGCTTCATCGGCCTGGGCGGCGGGAATCCGGTCAAGTCGCTGGTGTCGATCCTCATCGGGTTCATCCTGGCGGCGATCGGGCTCGACACGGTCACCGGCAAGCTGCGCCTCACCTTCGGGTCGATCGAGCTGATGCGCGGCTTCTCGTTCATCGTGGCGGTCATCGGTCTCTTCGGCCTCGGCGAGATCTTCCTGACCGTGGAGGAGGGGCTGGAGTTCCGGGGCGTCAGCCCGCGCGTGCGCTTCCGGGAGATGGTCGCGACCTGGCGGGAGCTGGGCAAGTACTGGAAGACCTTCCTGCGGGGCTCGTTGATCGGGTTCTGGATGGGCTTCAAGCCCGGCGGGGCCACGCCGGCATCGTTCATGAGCTACGGCTTCGCCCGCCGGTTCTCGCGGCACCCGGAGAAGTTCGGGACCGGGGTCCTGGAGGGCGTCGTCGCCCCGGAGACGGCCGCCCACGCCGCGGGCGTGGCGGCCATGCTGCCGATGATCACGCTGGGCATCCCCGGGTCGCCGACGGCGGCCGTGATGCTCGGCGGCCTCCTCATCTGGGGACTCCAGCCCGGCCCCATGCTCTTCGTCGAGAAGCCGGAGTTCGTCTGGGGGCTGATCGCCAGCATGTACACCGGGAACGTCATCGGGGTCGTCATGGTGCTGGCGTTCGTCCCGGCCTTCGCGGCGATCCTCCGGGTCCCATTCGCCATCCTGACCCCGTTCATCGTCTTCATCTGCGCGATCGGCGCCTACGCCGTGAACAACAGCATGGTGGACGTCTGGTACATGGTGGCCTTCGGGATCGTCGGCTACGTCTTCAAGAAGCTCGACTACCCGCTGGCGCCCCTGGTGCTGGCCCTCGTGCTGGGGGACCTCGCGGAGAACGCCCTCCGGCAGAGCCTCATCATGTCGCAGGGGTCGCTCCTGATCTTCTTCCAGAGTCCCATTTCGGCGATCATCACGCTGGCGGCGCTCATCCTGTTCACCCTGCCGCTGCTCACGATGCTGCTCCACCGGCCGCGGGCCACCCCGACGCCGGTCGTGCAGGCCGGGCCGCAGTAGCGCGGGGCGCGCCGCCGGCGAGGAGCCAGCTCATGCCGATCATCGCGATGACCAAGGAGATGGGCAGCCTCGGCACGCTCATCGGACTGGAGGCCGCCCGGCAGCTCGGCTACGAGTTCCTCCGGAACGAGGTCATCAAGGCCGCCGCCCACGAGTACCGGGTGCTGGAAGCGGGCCTGATCGGGGCGGTGGAGCGGCCGGCCGGGGTCTTCGAGCGCCTCCGCCCCCGGGCCGCGCGGTACGCGGCATACCTGCGGGCGGCCGTGCTGGAGGCTGCGCTGCGGGACGAGGTCCTCTTCATGGGACGCTGGTCGACGATGTTCCTCGGCGGCGTCCGCCACGCGGTGCGGGTACGCGTCTGCGCTCCCGTGGAGGTGCGGGCCCAGCGGATCATGACGCGCCTCCGGGTCGACCACGCGGAGGCCGTCCAGCGCATCAGCGCCTACGACGAAGGCGTGCGGGGGCGCCTGCGCCAGATCTTCGGGGTCGACTGGACCGACCCCTTGCTCTACGATCTCGTCATCAACACCGAAGCCGTCACCCAGGAGTCCGGGGTGCGACAGGTGGTGGCCCTGGCCGGAGCCCCGGAGTTCCAGCCGACCGAGGAGTCGCGGGCCGCCCTGTGGAACCAGGCGGTGGCCGCGCGGGTCCAGGCGACCCTCAAGGCGAACGCGGTGACGGCCGCCGTCGACGTCGACGTCCAGGTGACCGACGGCCAGGCGCGCCTGGCCGGAATCGTCGCCTCGGACGACGAGCGCGACTCGGTGCTGTCGGTGGCCCGGGGCGTCCGGGGCGTGGTGGGCGTGACGAGCGAGGTGAAGGTCTTCAAGAGGCCCGTCCGGTGAACCTGGCCGAACTCGCGACCGCCGAGTTCTGGGCTCGCTGGGTCGCCATCGTGATTCTCGACCTCACGCTGGCCGGCGACAACGCGCTGGTGATCGCGCTCGCGGTCCGGAACCTGCCGAAGCGGCAGCAGTGGCAGGGCCGCCTGTGGGGAACGGGCGGGGCCGTCGCGCTGCGGGTCCTGTTCATCGGGGTCATCACGTTCCTTCTCCGGATCCCGCTGCTCCAGGCGATCGGCGGCCTGGTGCTGCTGTGGATCGCGGTGAAGCTGCTCGCCCAGGAGGCGGCGGGGGACCACAAGGTCCGCCACGGGACGACCCTGTTCGAGGCGATCTGGATCATCATCCTGGCCGACGTCATCATGAGCCTGGACAACGTGCTGGCGGTGGCCGCCGCCGCCCACGGCGACATGCTCCTGGTCGTCTTCGGGGTCGGTCTGTCGATTCCCATCGTGATCTGGGGCAGTGGGATCCTGGCCCGGCTGATGACTCGGTTCCGCTGGATCGTGGACCTGGGGGCCGGCATCCTCGGCTGGGTGGCCGGCGAGATGCTGCTCAAAGATGAAGTCGTGCGCGGCTGGCTCGGGGAAGGCGGGGTGGAGGCGCTCCACTGGGTCCTGCCCATGAGCTTCGGGATCGGCGTCATCGCGGTGGGGCGGTGGCGAGTGACCCGGCGGTCGCGCCGGGCTCCTGCGCGGAAGGCGTCGTGACGGCGAGTGGGTTGCCGGGGGCGCCGAGGGCGCCGTATACTGCCCCGACGAGATGAGCTGGCCAAACGTCGAGCCGGTCAAGAGTACCCGCATCTACGAGGAGATCGTCCGCCAGATCAAGGGTCTGATCGCGGACGGTCAGCTCAAGTCGGGGGACCGCCTGCCTCCCGAGCGCGACCTCGCCGAGCGCTTCCGGGTGAGCCGAACGTCCGTCCGGGAAGCCCTGCGTGCGCTCGAGAGCACGGGGCTGATCGAGATCCGTCCGGGTGAAGGCACGTTCGTGCGCCAGGTGTCGGTCGAATCGCTGATCGAGCCGCTGGCGCTCGTGATCCTGACCCAGCGGGAGGCGATTGCCGAGCTCTACGAGGCGCGCCGCCTGCTGGAGGCGCCCATCGCGGCCCTGGCGGCGCGGCGGGCGAGCCCCGACGACGTGGCGGAGATGACCCGCGTCCTCGATGAGCAGGCCCGGGAGGTCGCCGCCGGGCGGACGGGAGTCGCGCAGGACGCCGCCTTCCACACCGCCATCGCGCATTCCACCCACAACCGCGCCATCACCCGGATCGTCACGACGCTGGTGGATCTCCTGACCCAGACGCGGGAAGAATCGCTCCAGACGCCGGGCCGCCCGGAGCGGTCCCACCAGGATCACCGCCGGATCCTGGCCGCGATCCGGGCGCGGGACGAGAGCGGCGCCCGCCAGGCGATACTCGACCACCTGGCCGCGGTGGAAGCCCTGGTCATGGGAAGGGCGGGCGAGCAGGTCAACCCGCCCGCCGAGCAACGGCGGCCGGGCCACTAG